>DLYX01000380.1:5440-5584 GCA_003447545.1 Deltaproteobacteria bacterium
CACCAAGCTGATTCGTGAAATCACGGTCGCTGCGCGGATGGGGAACAGCGGGGATCCGAACTTCAATCCTCGCCTGCGCACAGCAATTGGCGCCGCAAAGTCCGCCAGTATGCCGGCCGATAATATTGATCGGGCCATCAAGAA
>DLYX01000380.1:5915-6193 GCA_003447545.1 Deltaproteobacteria bacterium
GGTACGGGGGATCTCGAGGGCGCAACCTATGAGGACGTGACTTACGAAGGTTATGGCCCGGGTGGCGTCGCGATTCTGGTGAATTGCCTGACGGATAACCGCAATCGAACCGTCTCGTCTGTTCGCATGACCTTCAACAAAAATGGCGGCAATATGGGCGAATCGGGTTGTGTGAACTGGATGTTCCACAAAAAGGGTTTGGTCATGGTCGAGGCGGATTCCGCCGAGGAAGAGCGGGTCATGGAGGTGGCACTGGAGGCCGGAGCGGAAGATGTGGC
>DLYX01000436.1:0-3105 GCA_003447545.1 Deltaproteobacteria bacterium
GGCGCAGTTTGGTGGTCAGCGTTTGGGTGAGATGGAAGTCTGGGCTCTGGAAGCTTACGGCGCCGCATACACTCTTCAGGAAATGCTGACTGTGAAGTCCGATGATGTCATCGGTCGCACACGGATGTACGAGGCTATCGTGAAGGGCGAGACGGTTCTGGAACCGGGGCTGCCCGAATCTTTCAATGTGATGCTCAAGGAATTGCAGAGCCTCGCATTGGACGTTGAACTTATTGAGGAAGACCAAACAGACAATGACCAGGCGTCCGACGCCGAACAGGTACAGGAGTGACCGATGGAAGATCTTTTCAGTCTATTTGAGAAGCCAAAGAATCCGGTCGCCTTCGGGTCTCTCCGCATTTCGATTGCGGAGCCCGATACGATCCGCTCCTGGTCTCATGGCGAGGTCAAGAAGCCGGAGACGATCAATTACAGAACCTTCAAGCCGGAGCGGGATGGCTTGTTCTGCGCCAAGATCTTCGGACCGACCAAGGACTACGAGTGCAACTGCGGCAAGTACAAACGCATGCGTCATCGTGGTGTCGTCTGCGAGAAATGCGGTGTTGAAGTCATTCAGAGCAAAGTGCGCCGCGAGCGCATGGGCCATATCGAACTGGCCACGCCGGTCGCACATATCTGGTTTCTGAAAAGCTTGCCGTCTCGTATCGCAACGGCTCTCGACCTGACACTCAAGGAAGTCGAGAAGATCCTTTATTTCGAATCCTACGTCGTGATCGATGCCAAGGACTCCGAGCTGGAAGAATGCCAGTTGCTGACGGAGACAGAGCACCGTCAGGCAGTCGAGGAATACGGTCCGGGCAGTTTCCGGGCCGGAATGGGTGCCGAGTCGATCCGCGAGTTGCTCGAGGGGCTCGATGTCGAGGCCGATGCGCTCGCTCTTCGTCAGGACCTGAAGGACGCAACGAGTGAGGCCAAGCGCAAGAAGTTGGCCAAGCGTCTCAAGGTGATCAGCGCCTTGCGCCGCTCGGGGAACCGACCCGAGTGGATGATCCTCGAGGTCATCCCGGTCATTCCGCCTGACCTGCGCCCCCTGGTGCCTTTGGACGGTGGTCGTTTCGCGACCTCCGACCTCAATGACCTCTACCGTCGCGTCATTAACCGGAACAATCGCCTCAAGCGCCTGATGGAGCTTCAAGCTCCCGATATCATCATTCGCAACGAGAAGCGGATGCTTCAGGAAGCTGTCGACGCCCTCTTTGATAATGGACGTCGTGGACGAGCGATCACGGGCCCGAACAAGCGCCCCCTGAAATCCTTGTCGGATATGCTCAAGGGCAAGACTGGCCGATTCCGTCAGAACCTGCTCGGCAAGCGTGTCGACTATTCGGGTCGCTCCGTGATTGTTGTCGGCCCCGAGTTGCGACTGCACCAATGCGGCCTCCCCAAGAAAATGGCCCTCGAGTTGTTCAAGCCCTTTATTTACAACAAGCTCGAGGAGCGTGGTTTCGTCACCACGATCAAGAGCGCCAAGAAGATGGTGGATCAGGCGCGCCCTGAGGTCTGGGATATTCTCGACGAAGCCATTCGGGAACACCCTGTGCTTCTGAACCGTGCACCGACCCTCCACCGTCTGGGCATTCAGGCGTTTGAGCCGGTCTTGATCGAGGGGAAGGCGATCCAGCTTCACCCGTTGGTCTGCTCGGCCTATAATGCCGACTTTGACGGCGACCAGATGGCGGTTCACGTACCGCTTTCGGTGGAAGCCCAAGTTGAGGCTCGCAGCCTCATGATGTCGACCAACAATATCCTCTCGCCTGCCAACGGGAAGCCGATCATCGTCCCCTCGCAGGATATGGTGTTGGGGTTGTACTGGATGTCCCGGCGCAGGCCGTTTGCGAAGGGCACACAGTTGCCTCTCGAAGAGCAGGCGGATCAGGCCGAGAAGGACTGTTTCTTTGGTCCCGACCAAGTTCGTGTGGCTTTTGATCAGGGGGAAGTCGACCTTCAGGCCGCTATCAACTGCCGCGTCGCTGGCGAGATGTATCGCACGACCGTCGGCCGGGTACTCCTCTATGAGGTTTGCCCGCCGGAACTTCCTTTTGCAGAGATCAACAAGACTCTGAAGAAGAAGGAACTCGCCAATATTATCGATATTGCCTACCGCCGCGCACAGAATAAGGCGGCAGTGATCTTTGCCGACAAGCTCAAGGATATTGGCTACAAATACGCGACCATGGCGGGCGTCTCGATCGGGATCAAGGATATGCGTATCCCGGCCACCAAGGATGCCTTGATTGAGGAAGCGGCCAAGGACGTAGCCGAGATTGCCGATCAATACGCAAAGGGCTTGATCACCGACGGCGAACGCTACAACAAGGTCGTCGATATTTGGGCTCAGAAGACCGACGACGTGGCCGAGGTCATGGCTGCCGAGTTACGTGTCGAGACCTTCAGCGATGGCTCGAAGCAGGAAGAGACGGACAGCTTCAATCCGGTCTTCATGATGGCGGACTCCGGTGCTCGTGGCTCCCAGCAGCAGATGCGTCAGCTTGCAGGGATGCGTGGATTGATGGCGAAACCGTCCGGAGAAATCATCGAGACTCCGATTACGGCCAACTTCCGCGAGGGATTGACCGTTCTCCAATATTTCATCTCGACCCACGGCGCCCGAAAAGGACTGGCCGATACAGCGCTCAAGACTGCCAACTCGGGCTATCTGACACGACGTCTCGTGGATGTGGCGCAAGACGCCACCATTACGGAAGAAGACTGTCAGACTCTCGACGGGATCGAGCTCCACTCCTTGATGGAGGGCGGCGAAGTTATCGAGTCGTTGGGTGAACGAGTTCTGGGTCGTGTGGCTCTGGAGGATATCCTCGATCCGTTTGATCAGAAGCTTCTGGTCCCGGCTAATACCGAGATCGACGAAGAGAAAGTTAGGATTATCGAGGACGCGAATGTGGACTCGGTCAAGATCCGGTCAGTTCTGACCTGCGATACGAGACGGGGCGTCTGCGCCAAATGTTACGGTCGTGATCTGGCGCGCGGCAACATCGCGAACCTGGGCGAAGCGGTGGGTGTGATTGCCGCACAGTCGATTGGTGAACCAGGCACCCAGCTGACGATGCGTACTTTCCATATTGG
>DLYX01000436.1:3417-3711 GCA_003447545.1 Deltaproteobacteria bacterium
ATGCGTACTTTCCATATTGGTGGCACCGCGAGTCGCGCTGCTGAAAACACCGATTTGAAAGCCAAGTATGACGGTGTTGTTCGTCTTCATGATGTGGATCCGGTGGGCCGCAAAGACGGCGGACTGGTGGCCATGTCACGCCACGGCGAGCTCTCGATTGTGGAGCAGAGCGGGAAACGCGAGCGTGAGCGCGAGCGTCATAAAATCGTTGCCGGCGCCCATTTGCAGGTGAAAGACGGTGATTCGGTCGAGGCTGGAGCCCTTTTGGCCGAGTGGGACCCCTATACAACGCCG
>DLYX01000209.1:0-242 GCA_003447545.1 Deltaproteobacteria bacterium
GAGCTGCTGATCGCTCAGCCCGATAATGGTGAACAGGCGTTGGAGATTGCCGAAACTCTGGTGCGCTCTGGTGCGCTCGACGTTCTGGTCGTGGATTCGGTGGCCGCTCTGGTGCCCCGTGCCGAACTGGAAGGTGATATGGGCGACCCCCAGATGGGCCTGCAGGCGCGTCTGATGTCCCAGGCCTTGCGGAAACTTACCGGCACGATCTCCCGCTCCAATACGATCGTCATCTTCATCAA
>DLYX01000209.1:564-3745 GCA_003447545.1 Deltaproteobacteria bacterium
CAGATCCGAATGAAAATTGGTGTGATGTTCGGAAACCCCGAGACCACAACGGGCGGCAATGCCCTGAAGTTCTATTCATCGGTCCGGATGGATATTCGCCGGATTGGCGCGATCAAGCAGGGCGACGAGGTCGTCGGCAGCCGTACCAAGGTGAAAATCGTCAAAAACAAGGTCGCCCCGCCTTTCCGGGAAGCCGAGTTCGATATTCTCTACGGAAAAGGGATCTCTCGCCAAGGCGAGATCCTGGATCTCGGCGTGGACGCCGGTGTCGTCGAGAAGTCCGGTTCCTGGTACTCCTACGATGGGGATCGAATCGGTCAAGGTCGCGAGAATGCAAAAGAATTCCTTCGGGAAAATCATGAAATCGCCGCCAAGATCGAGGCCGTGATTCGAGAACAGAAAGGCATTCCGGCCCCCGGAAGTGCCGCGATGTCGGCAGCCGCCGGTGCCGAAGGCTCCGATGTCCAGCCGGATCCCAAACCAGTCAAAGCTTCGGGCGGGCGTCGTAAATAGACTCTCCCTCAGCTTTTCTGAAATCTCCGAGGACGGGAAATCTGGGCGGCGCTCCATGCGCCGCCCTTTTTTTGTCGATTTAAGGGTCCGCCCGGAACTGCCGAAGGCAATGAGTAGGGGGAGCGGAGCCATGCGGCAGGTGGATGAAATTCTACGATGGGCGTTTGTGCGGGATGCGTCGGACGTTCATTTGAAAATCGGTTCATCGCCGATCTTTCGCCGTTACGGTTCGTTGACGGTCGAGGATAAATTCCCACCCTTGCGATCTGAGGATCTGGATCGCTTTGTCGAACATCTGGTTGATGCCACGCAACGGGAGCGGTTAATTGCCGATCGACAGATCGATTTGGGATACGGGAACGAAGATCTGGGTCGCTTTCGGGTCAATATCTATTATCAGCGAGGTGAGCTGAGGATTGCCCTTCGCGCGATCCCGAATCAGATCCGCACGTTGCAGGATCTCCGAATGCCCGAGGCGGTCCAGAGTCTCGCCACGGAGGCGCGCGGACTGATTCTGGTGACAGGGACGACTGGCTCCGGCAAATCAACTTCGCTGGCGTCGATGATCGACCAGATGAATGGTTCCGAACAGCGCCATATCATGACTGTCGAGGATCCGATCGAATATTTGCACAAGGATCGCCAGTCGATGGTGAGCCAAAGAGAGGTCAACGTGGATGTCACGAGTTTCACCTCGGGTCTCAAGGGCGCCTTGCGACAGGATCCCGATGTCATTCTGATTGGAGAGATGCGCGATCTCGATACCATCGAGACGGCGGTGATGGCCGCCGAAACGGGCCATCTGGTGATGAGCACACTGCACACTCTGGATGCACCCGAGACCGTGACCCGGATCATTCAGGCTTTTCCGGACCATCAGCGTGATCAAATCCGTGTGGTTTTATCCTCGGTGCTCAAGGGCATCGTGAGTCAGCGGCTGGTGCCTAGAGCCGATGGCAAGGGCATGGTTCCTGCGGTCGAGATCCTTCTCAACACGGCTCTGGTCCGGGATATTATCAAGGATCCCTCCCGGAGCCCTCGAGAACTCACCGACGCGATGGCCAAAGGTCACGCCACTTATGGCACGCAGACCTTCGATCAGTCTCTGATGAGCCTCTATCGAGAGGATCTGATCACTTACGAGGAAGCAATCGCGCAGGCCACCAATCCCGACGACCTCGCGCTTCAAGTCCTCGGGATTCACGCCACATCCAATGCGCGCTGGGAGGATTTCGATTCGGAACAAAATTCGCCATCCAATCCGGGCGAAGGAGAAAACACGCCGGTCGCGGCGGCGGCAAAACCTCGACTCGTCCGGCGCTTCTGAAAAAAAAACGCCATGGCCGCAAGGCCATGGCGTTCTTCACAAAACTACGGAAGATTCAGAAGGTCAGTCGGCCGCCAAAGTTCACGGCAATCGCGTTGAAGTCCGATTGGCTTGAAGTCGGCATCAAATAGGCTGCTTCGGCAAAGAGTCCGAAGGTATCGTTGATGGCGAAGTCCACACCGGCGGCAACGCGTCCCATGAACACGACGGGATCATCGCTCTGAGAGAGCTTCGAACGCCCCTCGCCCGGGATTTCGAGTTCTTCGATTTTCAACTCATTCATGTAGAGAAAGCCGATACCGCCCGAAACATAAGGTTCGAAGCGCCCGAGAGGGAGAATGGCTTTTGCATTGAGTGCGAAGTCGATCGACCATCGTGAATCGTCGATCGTCTCGGAATCCACACCGAGTCCGGCAGGTGGGAGAGAAACCTTAGAGCTATAACCGTCAGCGTATTCCATGACGCCTTCCGCGGCGAGGTAGTCGTTGAAGCGATATCCACCGCGCAGGTTAAAGCCCCAGCTATCATCGAAGTCGGTCCTGTAGTCGCGACCCAGGTTGTTCTGCCCGATCTTCGGAAACTCCTCGATGAAATAGGAGATGCCGAGTCCCAGGAAGGGACCGCTGCGGTCCTTCTCCGGTTGCACAGCAGCGACGGCCGGTGCCGGTTCGACCTGCGTCCCGACGATTACCTCTTCGGCAGCAATTTCATCCGCAGACGCTGGCAGGCAGAGTCCGAAAATTATTCCGGTCGCGAGCATCGCTCGCAGGATTCCCCTTCGCATTGATTCTTCCTCCTGTTTGTTCGGCGCGAGCAGAAGCACCCGCGAGTAGCACGAACAGTCAGGAGAGATTATCAGAAAAAGCTGCACGGAAGTAAAGCCGAAGCGATAATTCGTAAAGTTGGTCCGATTGGAAAGTGGTCTCCACAACTGTAGCGACAGGGCGTTGGGCTTTGACTGGCATGTGGGTGGTGAAAAAGTAGAGTAGGGCCAGGAACTTGTTGAGAAGGCCAGGGATTAAAAGATGTTTGAACAACTCCAGGATGCACCCGCGGATCCGATTCTCGGATTGATGGAGGCCTACGCCTCCGACCCACGCGAGGACAAGGTCAATCTGACCGTCGGTGTTTATCAGGATGAGTCCGGAAAAACGCCCGTATTATCTAGTGTTCGACAGGCCGGCGTCGATTTGTTGGCGCAGGAAAAAACCAAGTCCTACTTGCCGATTTCGGGACCTCCCGAGCTCGGGGCTGCGGTGCGGGGCTTGCTCTTCGGCTCGGAAAGTTCACTGGTGGACGGTGGCCGTGCCATCACGGCGCAAACCCCCGGTGGGACCGGTG
>DLYX01000033.1:0-2084 GCA_003447545.1 Deltaproteobacteria bacterium
TCCCGACCGAGGATCTCCAGGACGTCGAAAATACCCGGGCTCACGGTGCCGCCGGTCATCGCAACCCGAACTGGCTGCGCGAGTTGACCCAGTTTGATCCCCTTGCGCTGTACCAGATCGAGAAAACTCATTTCGAGGTCGTCGGGCGTCCACGACGCCAACTCCGTCAGCTGTACCGCCAGTTCCGCCAGCAAGGCGGTACTCTCGTCGGTCAGGTGCTTGCGGGCTGCCTTTTCCTGATATTCGATTTGGTCATCGATAAAATAAGTGCAGCTATCCGCGAGTTCACGTAAATTACGCGCCCGCTCCTGAAAGACCTGCACCATCTTCGCCTGCCAGACGGTATCTCCGGGAAGGGTGCGGCCCTCGCCCGCGAGGAACTCGCGAAGGTCGCCGGCTAGTTGATCCGCGTCGCGGTTTTTCAAGTATTCGAAGTTCAACCAATCCAGTTTTTCCAAATCGAAGACGCCTGGTGACTGCCCGATATCCTCGAGGCGAAAGAGAGAGACCATTTCCTCGCGGGTGAAAATCTCCTGATCACCGTGGGACCACCCCAGGCGGGCTAGGAAGTTCATCAGCGCGTCCGGGAAATAGCCCTCGGCTCGGTAGCTCAGGACATCTGTGGCTCCGTGGCGCTTGGAAAGGCGCCCCTTGTCTTTGCCCAATACCTGCGGAAGGTGCGCGAATTTCGGGAGCTCGGCACCGAGCGCGAGATAGATATGAATTTGCTTGGTGGTGTTGTTGAGATGATCATCGCCCCGAATTACGTGCGAGATCTGCATCTCGATATCATCGACCGTGACGACCAACTGATACGTCGGGGTGCCGTCGGAGCGAGCGATCACAAAATCGTCGATCTCCGCGTTGCGGACGACGATCGGCCCCTTGACCAGATCCTCGACGGTGACTTCGCCCTCCACCGGCGCCGCAAACCGAATCGTGGCCGGTCGTTCTGCGAGCGGCCCCGGGCCAAAACCCGGGCGACAATGGCGGTTATAGGCAAAGCCCTTGCCGGCGGCTTTGGCGGCAGCTCTCTGTTCTTCGAGTTCCTCGGTGGTGCAAGTGCATCGATAGGCGTGGCCATTGGCCAGAAGCTTCTCCAACGCCGCTGCGTAGACATCCGAGCGTTCGGATTGGTAGTAGGGGCCCTCATCCGGGGAGAGACCGAGCCAATCCATGGCAGCGATGATTCCCTCGGTGAATTCAGGTCGAGAGCGCTTTTGGTCCGTATCTTCAATCCGAAGAACAAAGGTGCCCCCGTTGGCCTTGGCGTGCAGCCAACTGAAGAGGGCGGTCCTGACGCCACCGACATGCAGCATACCGGTAGGGCTCGGGGCGAAACGAGTTCGAACGACTTTCACATAGGAGGACTAGCAAAAGCCACCAATGCCTGCCATTCTCTTAGGTGTTTCCCCCTAGCCGCGGATTTGGCCGGATGGAGTAGAAAAATGTCGCTAAAACGAATTTTGGTAGTCGAAGATAACGAAGACAACCGCCGCATCCTCCTTTACAGACTCAAGAAAATCTCCGAGTTCGAGATTGTCGAAGCGTCCAATGGCGAGGAAGCCGTTGCTGCTGTTCAGGCCTCGGCGCCCGATTTGATCTTCATGGATCTGAAAATGCCCGTGATGGACGGCTGGGAGGCCACCCGGAGAATTCGCGCCCTTCCGGATGGTGCATCCATCCCGATCATCGCACTCACGGCGCAAGCCATGGCCGGGGACGAGCAGAAAGCTCTTGCGAACGGCTGCAATGACTACCTCGCCAAACCGGTAGTCGACCCCGAGCTCGTGCGGGAAAAGATATCCCGATACTTGCCTCTGCCACCGGCAGGCTGATTGCGGTCACAGACTCACTGTCATCGAGGACAACCGGGCGGAACCCCCGTTGTCGTTGCCGCGACAGGAATCCTCCCAACTTATCTCTTGAAAAGCATGCGACGAAATTCCCGGAACAACCCCTGCTGGTTGCGCTCACTAGTTGGTGCGCACTCCCTTTCCCCTCGCCACATCAGTCGTTATAGGCTGGGAGACCTCTGTTGGGCCGCTAGCTCAGTTGGTTAGAGCATTCGCCTTTTAAGCGAA
>DLYX01000033.1:2382-2672 GCA_003447545.1 Deltaproteobacteria bacterium
TAGAGCATTCGCCTTTTAAGCGAAGGGTCCTGGGTTCGATTCCCAGGCGGCCCATTTATTTTCCCCATGCAAACGCGAGGCAAGCAACTTCTCTCGGTCGGTGCGGGCGGGGCTACAGGAGCCCTGGTCCGGGAGCTGTTGGGTCATGTCGACGGTATGCCCCCCGAGATCGGCATCCTGTTTGCCAACATGCTCGGCTGTGGTCTGATTGGCTTGGTGCTGCATATTGAGCACCGCTTGCACCCGCATGTTCGGGAATTCAATGCAGCCGGTTTCTGTGGAGGGTTGAC
>DLYX01000567.1 GCA_003447545.1 Deltaproteobacteria bacterium
TCCGATACGACAAGATCACCGGCGGCAGCTGGCGTCCCGACGAGATATTGCGCTTCCGAAAGAGCGGACCATTCGCCATTCTCCAAGGCGCGGGCTTTTACGATGACCGATTCGGTAAGGGTCACCGGAGCAGAGTAAACCGATCCGACTGCAATCCCGGTGACGGCCTGCCGGGGATCGCTGCCATCGAGAGTATAGTAGATTGTCCCTGTCGGGGCGGTCATTCCCAGAGCTGAGCCCGATGCCGCGAGACCACCATACTGAGCGCTCGCATTGATAGCGAAAGTAGGAGCAACGGTTTGCGGGTAGAGGTCCCGATCCTGAAGAAGACTCACGAAGATCGGCGTGCGAATGTCAAACCAGCCACTCTTTTCCAAAGCAACACGGGACTCCCAGTCGGCAGGTGTTTTGGCGGGAGTCCCATGCAGGTCTCCCCAGCGCGCAGACTCGGCAAGCATGGCAGGACGGACTTCAGTAGCCCGCATGTCCCACAGGGCATTCGTTCCGACAGGCGTGAGCACGCCGTCGTTGAAGCACCACTTGTGAACCCGGTCGGCAAAAAGCAAACGATACTCCGGATTCGCACGCAGCTGCTGATGAAAATGAGTCATGCCCTTCTTGCTGGTATTATTGGTATCCTTGTCGATGGCAATGGCCCCATTGACATTTCCGGCGGCAAGACTGTTCAATAAAGTGCGTTCCTGATCCCAGGCGAAGAATTCGTAAGTGAAAGACGGATCGTTTCGATTAAAGCCGGCCCTAAAATTATTTTGATCCCAATCGTCGGAGTTGGAATAGAAGTGAATCAACAGGTAGTCGATAAGATGCACGAGATCCAGAGACTGCTGCACGTCGGCATAGTTTTGGGCATCTGCCATGGTCGCGGGATCACCAACAATGGCGACGATATCATTCCAGCTGTCCACCGAGCCATCGAAGGCACTGACATGATCGCGAACGTCGTAGTCTTCCGCCACCCCGCCGAAGTGCTCTTCCATGAAGTTATCCTCGATGCGCTCGAAGATATGGAACACACCCCAATACCAACCGTTGACATAGAGGTGCGTGAAAATCTGCGACTGCGAATGCTGCCCCATCGCGATCTGAGCGTCACGATGCCATTGGTCGCGCAAGTAGGTGGCACGCTCCCGGGTGCCGGGATTGACCCACGAATCACCATTCCCGGCCCGCAGCTGAATACTATTGAAGGTCGTAACATCGTCGCTGGGGAAGAGCGGAAACTCAAGCGTCCCCGCGCCATACTGACGACGAAAGGCCACCCGCATATTGTGCTTGTGCCGATTCTCCGAACGCGAGGCATTTCCCGCGAGTCGCAACCCGGCATTCGTTTGAGTCGATATCCCATGATCAAATCCGAAGAACTCGAGCGAGACTTCGCGCTCCCATTCCTGTCCGCCTAATTTGCTGTTGGAATAATTTCCGTTCTCGCGATCGAACAAGAAGTCAGCATCGGTCGACATCGATATCACCGGCAAACTCGCGAGTGATGTTTTCACCTCCTCCAAGGTAAACTGTCCCCCCACGATATTTGTGTCCATTCCGTAGTCGGCAGTGCGATTGACGGCGAGGTTATTCCAATTCGGATACTCGTAGTCATTTGTGTTATCCGACTGCGTGACAACATCGTCGAGGAAGAGGTAAGTGTGCGTATCAGTGTTCGTTTGCGCGAGCCCGGTTTTGAACGCGGCCGCCCGAAGCACGGTGGTTTTATCGATCAAGACACTCGCTGTCGAATTGGCGGATTGCGTGCCATTGGTCAAAGTCGGCGCGGTGCTGTCGGTGGTATAAACAATGGTCGCTCCGGGAGTCGCGGTGGTGATATCAACCGTAAACGGCGCGTCAAAGTAACCGCGGTCAACAGAGAACACGGTGTCGGAAACAAAACCGGAAACCCCGGGGCCGACATTCACCGCGCCAGGCGAGGGAGTCGGCAGATAAAGTCCCTCGAAGCCAAAACTGACATCGCTGTTTTGGGCAGGATATGTCGGTGCAAATTCAGTCAGGATGCTCGAGCCATCGCTATCAATCAACGCGAGATATTCCCCCGAAGAAGAAAGGCCAAAGCTCGTGTGCAGCTCCGCACCCGCAACGGCACGGTTCTTACTGGAGGCAAAAACGACCAGGAACTCGCCCACAGGCAAAGTGACGCCTGCAGGAAACGTCCACTTTTGCGGCTGAGACGCATCGTCGGTGAGGGCCATTCCGGAGAGATCGATGGCTGATCCCGTCGGATTGAGAATTTCAATCCAGTCGCTCGAGTCACCGTCCTCGTCGTCGAGACTGAATCCATTCGACGCCATAAACTCGGTGATGACGAGATTGGTGCCAATACTGTTCTGGTCGGTCGGATCGGTCCCAATCATTAATTCAACCGAATCATCGAGGCCATCACCATCCGTATCGGCCAAACTTGGATTGGTCACATAAGGGTTGGCCGTAATCTCAGCGGCATCGCCCAAGCCATCGCCATCACTGTCGCCGTTCAACGGATTCGAACCGATGGTCACCTCGGTTCCGTCGATCAAGGTGTCGTTATCGCTGTCGCTATCATATGGGTCGGTGCCGGCATTAAATTCACCAAGGTTGTTCAGCCCGTCCAAATCGGCATCGAGAAAGGCATCGCCCGGATTGTCTTTATCAAAGCCATACACTCCTTCCCAGAAGTTCGTCATGCCGTCGTTGTCATCGTCACCGAGGTCGGCGATGGCATTATAGGAAAGGTCGATATCGGACAGTAAGATCGGCGTGTTGTAAATTCGAACCAAGGCGATTTCCCCCTTGAATCCGGAAAGAGTCACGGTGTTTCCAGGATTGCCGCCCGAGGCCCCGAAGGAGCCAATATTGGTAGTCCCGCAGGCGCTGAAAACACAGGTGTCATCCGCACCGGCGAGCGAGGAAAATTCCTGTCCTGTCGATTCTCCAAAGGCCGTATTTCCAACCACGTCTTTGGCATAAACTTTAACCGTATCGTTATTATCGATGGCTGAATCCCCATCGAAGGTGACAACAACCTGAATGAACTCGCTCGATTCAAAGCCCGGCAAGGGGACGATGAGATCCACGATTTTGACATTACTCCAGGCTTTCAGGACACGCAGCTCCGCATCAAAAATCCCGTTGGTGTGCAACGCAACAGTGAAGCCATTGGTTCCCGCACCCGATTCCCAGAGCACCTGGTGGCTGGGCCGACTGGTGTCGGCAAGGTCGGTGCGAAACCAGATCTCGACACTTCCGTCAGTGAGTCCATTCCCAATCGAACCACATTGCGGTCCACCGTTTGGCGTGACCCCTGAATTGTTTGCCCCCGTCGATTGAAACGAAGCGGTGAAGTTGGTCCCGGGGGACGAAAAGCCCGGCGTCAAGGTGATCCCGCTGGCGAAATTCAGGTCGATCTTAAAGAGCCCGCCGCTGTAATTGTGGCCGGGGCCAATGTCAGTCCACTGGGTCAGCGTTGAACCCGAGAGAACATTACTCGAGCTCGAGGCGTCGAACTCATGAACGGGCGTTGCCGCACCGGAAAAAGGGGTGAGTAGTTGCGTGACAGCAAGCAGGCACCATGAGTGAGAAATTTTGAGAAACATGAGAGGCTGAACCCAAGTAATCTGCCCTGCCTCGGAGCCAATGGCGAGCCAGCAATTCCCTCTTCTCTCCCGGGCTAATCTATGATCACTTTTTCTGGCTCGCAAGGTAGGCGATCAAGGAAGCGAAGTCCTCCATACTCAGCGAATTGGCCAGACCAGCCGGCATCATCGAGGTCTCAAGCTCATGTTTGCTTTTGATATTGGCAACCTTGACGGTATGGACTTGTCCGGCGATGTCGCGCATCTCGACCTTGTCGGCTGTCTGCGCGGTAATGAATCCGACCAGCGCCTTGCCATCCTTGGTTTCGACCGAAACGGTAGCGAAGCCCTGCGAGATGGAGGCGTTCGGTTTAAGAATCGATTCGGCGATCTGCTCGCGGGTCAACACCGCGCCGACCTGTCCCATGAAAGGTCCCTTGGCGGGTTGCTTCGCGTCAGTAGTGTGGCACGCGATACATCCCTGCTGGGTGAAGAGCTCCTCTCCCCGCTTGACCTTCCCTTTCACATTGTCAAGGGCGAGCATCACGTCTTCGATCGACATCTTCCCGACCTGGCCTTTGGCTCGCGCGATGGCTGACAGATCCACCTTGGGGCCGACTGGCTTGACGGGAGCGCTGGCGATCGAGGCCACGTCGACGCCTTTGATTGCGGATCGGGTTTTGGCGTTGTAGGCCACAATGATATCGCGGTGTTCACCAGCGC
>DLYX01000008.1:0-1289 GCA_003447545.1 Deltaproteobacteria bacterium
CTCAGCCTTCGTGTTCGGTCAAACATCGGGTTTGGAGCAACATTAGAAATCGCTGCGCGCACCCACCAATAAGATCAGCAAAGTGCTTCATTAGCTTGCCTTGCCAAACGAAATTTTCGCCAAAAGCGATCGAACGATCGCCGATGCGACTCCAATTATAACTGTAACTGCGCCGAGGGCCATGATCGTCAGACCGACCGGCGGGAAAATCAGCGCGAGAAAGAATCCGACGGCGACCAACGGAATCCCGAAAGCGAGCGGATTCAGCGGGGCTGGCGTCCCGGCCGCAGCCAAAGCGACCCTTTCCGCTTCGGGCGGCGGTTCTTCAACCGCTTCACGCAACACTTCGATCGCGTAATCCCTCATGCCCGGCTTGAAGTCCGGTTGCGTCTCGTTAATCGCCTCGGCCAGCTCTTTTGTGAGCTTGTCCACGCGCGACTCTTCCGCAGTTGGGTCCTTCGGCTCGATCTGTTCCCCCCGTTTCTTCTGCTCACCAGATACTCAGAGCAGATACGCTGTTTTGCAGCGCGAAAACGCTATCGAATTAGTCGACAACAGCGTGATTGTCAACATACTCCGGATCTAAAATCGCCGGGTTTCTATGGCTCTTTCCCCTTCCGACCTAAAGCTGGGGCGTCTCGTAGGAGCGGTCACCTTCGGGTAAAAGCAGCGCCGACCCGAGCCGCTGGATCAATCCCGCCAGTTCCTGCTCGTGTCCCGCCCGACAAAACACGCGATCCCGAGGCTTTGCACCCTCTGAAACCTGCAAAAAACCCAATTCAGCGAACCGTGAGGTGGCATTCTTGAACAGGACCGGATTGGCTGCCTCGGGCCGGACGACCTCCCCGAGCAACTGCGCTGCCTCGAAGCTCTTGAGAATCGCCTCGCTCCACTTGGCGTCGGCAATCGGCGTTTCGGGGCTGAGACGATCGATGGCGCGAGCCGTAATCCAATAACCTTCTCGAAAGTTCTCGAGAATCCCCGCGAGGGACAGCACGAGCGGCACTGGCTGTGATTCCTGCCCAAGAGCAGCTCCATGCGCCTCGAAATAGGCCAGGCAGCGCTCGATGCGCGGCCCTACATCGCTTTTTTCGGGCAGCGGAAACTCCCACCGGAAAAGCTCCAGCCACCACCAGACCTCTGCTTCGAGATCTTCTCGAGCAACGCCGCGAAGAGTCGCGTGTGCGACCAGCGCGGGCACAAGAAAGAAGTGAATCGAGTTATTCTTGTAAAAATCGAGTGCGGTCCGCTTCCCCGCAGCGATCTTGAGCTGGGGGCCGTTTGGCCCG
>DLYX01000008.1:1576-4932 GCA_003447545.1 Deltaproteobacteria bacterium
CCTCCGCTTCCCCGCAGCGATCTGGAGCTGGGGGCCGTTTGGCCCGGGCTGCACTTCGATCAGACCGGACGACTGCAGAAACGCGACGATCTCGGAAAAATTGCTCCGGCCCAAATTTCGCTCCAACGAAGGCGTAAACGTCGCGCCACGCCAGCGCAGGATCTCGGCCAGCATCCGACTGGAGGCGGCAAAATCCGAGAGTTGCAATCCGCTGGAATTCCCGGCCAGAAGCACTGTCGACGAAAGGGAGGTGGCACCGACAACTGTGGCTTCGTTCACTTCGCGCAGGAGCTTGAACCCGAGCTTTTGGACGAATCGCCGGTGCTCCGCCTCGACCTCGGGAGACAATTCAGGATGTGAGAAGCGTTCCCGATTTTCGCCGAGCATCTCTCGAAGCGAAAGGGGTTCGGCAAAGCTCACATACACGGTACCGTGGCGCTGCCGCAGGATCGAGCGGGCTCGCAGCAAGGCTCCCAGCGACTCCTGTTGCTTTTCGGCTCCGCCGAGTTCCGCGTCGTAAGCATTTTCCTCGGCGATTCGACCGTAATGGATCGAGACCGGTACCAGGTAGAGATCCTTGCGCACGCCTTGCAGAAAAGCTCGAACGATACTGGCAAGCACCCCAAGTTTCGGGGTGAGGATCTTGCCCGTTCGGCTGCGCCCACCCTCGATGAAAAACTCGAGTGTGTAACCCTTCCGGATCAGTGTCCCGAGATATCGGTGAAACACCATCTTGTAGAGAGCGTCGCCGTCAAAGCTGCGTCGCACAAAGAATGCGCCGGCGCCGCGCAGGAAGGGCCCGAGAGGCCAAAAGGCCATATTATCGCCAGCGTGAATATGGGGAGGCGACAGAAAGTTTTCCCGGAAAAGATACGACAGCACGAGGTAGTCGAAATGACTCCGGTGGCACGGAACTAGGACAACGGGCGAATGTTTGACCTTGTCCACCACGCGGTCGAGGCCGCGAATTTCGAGACCGCTAAACGCCCGTTTCCAAATTTGATGAAAAGCACCCTCGATCAGCCCGAAAGCAAATCCATTGAAGTTTGCGGCCATTTCCCAAAACGACTTTCGCGCCTCACGCCAGGCCTTGGCCTCCGATATGCCACGCTCGGCCGCGATTTCACGCACTTGGCGCTCGACATCCGCCCCTTCGAAAACTCGCTCCGCAAGGACTTCTCGCGATTCCAGCAGCGGCCCCCATACGGCCCTTTCCTCCTGTGCCAACTCGCGTTGCAAGGAATTGCCCAGTCGTCGAGCGACTCGCGACGGGTGGAGACGCCGGCAGCGCTCCAGAAACGGCTGCAGATTCGTGATTCGACCAATGCTGACCAGTAAATCCTCTCGATTGAAAGCATAAGTCAGTAATTTCTTGACGTCACTTGGAGCGTCATGCACCGAATAGGCGAGCGCCGCCAGTCGGCGCTCCTGATGCCGAAAAACACGCCCGCGGAATACCGAGAGTGGCACGAGGTGGGTTGTCTGCTTCGATTCCCGCGCCCATTCCACAATTTCTTCGAGAATCAGATTCCCCGGGCGAGCGGCCTTCAGGGACTCCCGACGTCCCCGAAATAGTCCCGGGTTCCTCGCCCGAAGAAAGAGCAAAACGGGTTCGCCTGCCTCGAGCGTGGCGATCACGGCGCGAAGGTCTCTCTTCTGGCGGCTTTTCACCCCCGGCCAGAAGGGTGCGCGGAACCATTTTCCGAGTCTCCGACGAGCATCCGACAAGGGCCCGGGAATGCTGCAAATGTGCGCGGGCAGGGGCAACCCCTCCCGGCCGAGAAGCCACGAGACGATATAGGCGTCGAGTCGGGACCGCTGCCGAAGCACGTAGATGAGGCGGCCCTGCCGGCTCCGATCCGCTACCTGTTGCAAACCCGCCGCATCAATATGGACGTAGGCTGTCAGCCAGCGCGTGAGCCATCCACGTAAGCCGCCCTCGGTGGGACGGGCTGTGACCCTGGGGGTTTCGGAGTCCATGTTCTTGAGCTTACGTTGTCTGGGTGATTCCTGCACCTTCAGCTCCCTATATCGTTACCTCGCCCGAAGCCGGTCTGCGATTGGACGCGTTTTTGGCGCGCCGGGCAGGCCTCGGACGCCGTGGGGCTCGTCGTCTTTCGATCGGCGCCAGAGTCAACGGCCGGATCGCCAGGCCAGGACAGGCCCTGGCTGTCGGCGATTCAATTACTCTGGTGCCATCCGAAGCCCTCGAGGGTTCGCTCGATTGCCTGCGCGAAACCTCGGAGATCCTGGTCCTGAACAAACCGGCCGGATTGCCCACCGTTGCTTTGGCCGGACAGGCCGGCGATTCGATGGCGGCCCGGATCGCCGCTGCTCGACCGGACGGCCAATGGCCGGGACCACCTCTCGAGTCCGGGATCGTGCACCGTCTTGATGCAGGAACCTCGGGCGTACTGCTGGTGGCCCGCGATGAGAGATTGTGGTCGGAGTTGCGACAGCAAACGCGCGACCGAGCTTGGCAGAAGACCTATTTAAGCCTGTTGCAGGGCCGACTCGACGAGACACAGACCGTTGACCTTGCGATCGGTCAACATCCAAAGAGCCGACGGCGCATGGTGCCGGTTCGTGATCCAGCCAAAGCCGCACGATATGCTGCGCACTCCGCCTTCAGTCGCATTACTCCCCTGCGGAGCGATGGTGCGCAGACTTTCGTGAGAGTCGAAACCCGGACCGGGCTCAGGCATCAGGTCCGTGTGCACCTGGCGAGCATCGGACATCCCGTCGTGAACGATGGCCTGTATGGCCCGCCGGCCGACGACCAGCTTCCCGGTCATTACCTGCACGGCGAAACTATCGGGTGGTCGGACCCCGCCTCGGGGTCGAGGATTGTCGAACGGGCACCGATTCCTTCGTGGTGGCCGGAATGGGTTCGCTCGAGCGACGATCCGATCTAAAGCGAGCCCCGGCTCAAGTGGCCTTCGCGCTCTTGCGTGTCGGTGCAGGACCAGACGGGCAACTCTCGCAGATATTCTTCTGATTCTCCGGATCTTCGATCAAGCCCTCGTCCAGATTATGGCAGACCTGCTTGCAATTGGCGCAGAGGAAATAGATGCCCTCGACGGTCTTGTCGATTCTCTCGCGGTTCAGGATCCTGCCAGCCAGCTTGCTGATGCGGATTCCCAGGAGCTCCTCATATTGGCGCTTGATCTTCAGCCGACCGGCCTCGTCCTTGGGCAAGCCCTCAGACGCCTCTTCGGTCTTCTTCTTGTCGCCCCACAGGCTGAAGCCCTGCTTCTTGGCCGCCCCGCCCTTTGTGGTCTTCTTCTTGGCCCTCGCCATCAGTCTGCCCCCCTCGGGGCCGCCTTCCAGAAAAAACCGGAGCCCGCACCCATTCA
>DLYX01000066.1 GCA_003447545.1 Deltaproteobacteria bacterium
CAAGCGCCCATGGGATGGATTGCTCGTGCGCAACTTGCATCTGCGGTCAGCAATGCGGGGGGGATGGGGATTATCGAGACCTCCTCGGGCGAGTTCGACAAGATTCAGGTCGAGGTTGCGAAGATGCGCGACCTGACCGACAAGCCTTTTGGAATGAACGTCGCCCTTTCCTACGTGAAAGGTCATAATTTCATAGATTTCGTGATCGAGCAGGGGATCAAATTTGTCACGACCTCCTCTGGTAGCCCCAATGTTTGCACGGCGGTCTTTCAGGAGGCCGGGATCAAGGTTTTTCACGTTGTTCCTACCTTGGCGATGGCCCAAAAGGCGATCGATGTGGGCGTCGATGGTCTGATTGTCGAAGGTGGCGAAGGCGGCGGCTTCAAGAACCCGAGTCCTGTTTCGACGATGGTTCTGCTGCCGCTGATCCGATCGAAATTCGACGGTCCGATCATCGCGGCTGGCGGGATCTCCGACGGCATTTCCATGGCAGGCGCTTTCGCCATGGGAGCCGAGGGCGTCCAGATGGGAACGCGAATGCTTTCGTGTTCGGATTCGCCCGTTCACGAGAACTGGAAGCAGGCCGTGTTGGGCGCGAAAGAGACGGATACGGTTTTTCTCAATCAGGAATCACGCCCGGCCCTGCGCGCGTTGCGCACCGAGAGGACTGCTGCCTTGGCCCCGATGGGCTCCATTAACGTCATGGAGCATATGGCCTCGCTGCAGGACCTCTATTTCGGCGGCGATATGGAGGCGGCTATTCCGCTATCCGGTCAGGTCTGCGGTCGCATCGATGCCATTCTTTCGGCCGAGGAAGTCGTTCAGGGGACGATGCAAGAATTTCATCGCACGATGAAAAACTTGGCCCGGGCCTACGCCTGATGGGGTGACCGTCTGGAGAGGAAAGTGCGGGCCTCGAGCTAGAGTTCCGGCAGTCGATTCCGTTCGCGGACTACTTTATAAACGTCGCCAATATTCTCGAAGTCGACGGTAATAAAGTTGGGTAGTGCGCCCGATGTGTTCTGGCAGGTCAGGACGCGGTCCCTGAACAGGGGATTGAAGTTGACGCTGGTGGCGAGCGCGGTCGATGCAAACGGGGCGGTCAGGAAGTGGTTCAGGATATGTAGTGGGTTGTCGGTCGACCCGCGATTGGGATCACACGAAAGACTTTCCGGTGTCGTAAAAGAATAATGAGTCTCCCATGCGTGTTGCCAAACGTAATGATGCCAGTCGAGGCTGGCATTCGAGTCGTCGGTAAAGACGACCAATCGCGTGTCCGCAGTGATCAGTTCCCGAAGTGTGGGCCAGGGGTCGCCGCTATTATGTGCGTATACATGGGCAATCAAGCCACTGCTGGTGAAGTCCGCGAGCATATCGGCCTCGCTGATATAGCTCTCGAAAATAATCGAGAGGACTTCGTGCGGGTGATTGTCCAGGTAGGTCGTCAGTTCGCTCAGGCCGGTATCGAGGGGCTTCTGCCCGGTGATATCGCAACCAAGCCCCGGTACGATTTCGCCGCCGTGGCAGAGCACCGCATCGCCGCCCCAGTACCATGCGTCCAGCATGAGAGAGCGAATCCCTGACCCCAATTGAGTAACGGTGGTCGTCTCGTTGTTCGGAGCCAACCATCCTTCGGTGTTATTGGACATCGCGTTGTGCGAGGTCGGGAACACCACTTCATCAAATCTGCGGTCGCATAGAGAAGCTGCGCCATTGCACTCGATGCAGCTCTGATTTGCGGCTCCGTCGTCGAAGAGATCACAATCGCGCATCGACAGATCATGTGCGTCTGTCAGCTGAAGACAGGCGCGGCATGCTGTTCTTTGGCCGAGGCATGCCGCTTGATCGCCAGCATCGGCACAGACGCCGGGGAGGGGATCAGCCATGCCGGGTAGATCGCATTTTCGTGCGAGGATTTTGCCGAGGCCGCTGATGGATTTCGCGATCTTGCCCTGCGGATCGCCAGCGACTTCGTCGAGACAGCCATTGACTGCGGCTGCATTGTTGACCGTGTTGGATTTCAAGCCGTCCTTGAAGCAATTGCTGAACTCTTGCAATTGTTTTGCGAATATTTTGTTCGTGCCTTTGGCGGCTGCAATCTGACACCCGGCAAGTTTGGAGTCATTCGCTTTGGGAACGACCGCGCTGCCGACGTTGTTGCCGAATAGATCTTGCGCGAGCCCGAGTGATTGCTCGGCGGCCGCTCGTCCGATGTTGTCCGCGGTCGAGAAACCAAACGACGGATTCGGTGAGCACTTCGTGGCGGCGATGCTCGAGACTCGGCTGCGAGCTTTCGGCACCCGCGAGGAGGGCCCTCCGAGCAGGCAGTCATCTGCTTCCTGTGCGGTCAGGCCATCCCCTTCGGCGGGATCATATTTCGTTCGATCGAGAAGGCAACGAATGCTTTGCGCGTTTTGAACTCTGGCGACCTTGACTCCGGCAAGACTGGTCTTGAGGAGGCAGGATGCTTCTTGTGAAAGAGGCCCCGCGGTTACCGGTGAGGCTGCCAGCAGGATCGCTAGGGTGCCAACAGAGAAGAGAAACGTGCGAAAATGATTTTTCATGTGGACCTCAAGGTTAGCCGCCACGCTATCGCCAGCGTGGCATATCGCGCAAGAGTTCTATTGCGTGATGCAGTCAAGAGTTTTTTCGATGAATGCCCTGCGAGCCTCCGCCGAAGGCGGGGCGTCGCTCTGCAGTTTCTGAGCGAATTCAAAGAACTTCATGAAGGCTGAGGTTCCGTCGCATTTTTTTCGTATCTGGAGCTCCGAATTCTTGTCGAAGCGCTCTGTCCAGCTGGTGCGTACATCCTGCCAAAAAGGAGCTGTCGCTTGCCAGTATTCGTCGGCGGCACGGAAGTCGAATTCGGCGAGAGGCTGGTAGCGGTTCACACCGACCTCGCGTGCGCGCGTGATTTCCTTATCCCCGGAGCCGGCTGTTTTCAGATTGTCCTCCTCGTGCACCCAGCCGAGGGGCAGGATTGTGTGGCGATTGATTGCCCTCAGGTTGTCGTAGTCGGAGCGAACACTCCTTTCGCGGCGAGGAAGCGGTCGTAGGGTCGGTCCACTCGTCCACGAGGAGAAGGAGGGGGTATGCTGCCACTGCCCGACGGCGGCATAACGCGGACTATCATCGACCTGGAAAACAGACTGGCTCCAACGCCCCTCGCGTTCTTCCGCAGAAAGGTCTGCGCGGGCCCACAACTCGCCGCCGCGGTATTCGTAAATATTTGCGGGTTGATAGGCCCAGTCTTGTCGCCAATGCTTTTGCACAAAGGGTCCCTGACGCTTGCCGTCGGCATCGACGACGTACATCTCGAGGATATGCTGAAGGGATATGAAGTCCTTGCGATCCTCGATGATGTAGACCTTTTCGGTGGCCCATGATCGATAGGGTTTTGCGGGTTCAAAGGGCGGCTCGAAAACAACGGTCTCCAAAAAGTCGAACGACACCCGGTATTCACCAGCCATTGCCAGAATAGCCGCTCGATCACGCTCGAGTGTCGTGGCGTCGGTTCGCTGGATCGCCTTCCAGGACGTGGTGGCTGCCGTCTGAAGGGCAACCTTTTCTCCCCGGGTCGTTCCGCCGCGGGGACTCATGTCGCTGGTTTCGATAAAGGGCCAGGCGAAGATATACGGAGCGTCTGCTGTTGCTGGCACGCGTGCGTACTGAGCGGCGCACGCAAAGCTGAACGTGCAGCTCAGGAGAATCGGCACAATGGATCGTGGGAAGTTCATGCTCCAACCTGAAGCAAATGGGAACTTCGTTTGCTCGTAACGGTTTCGTGTTTAGTTCGGGTCTTCTTCCGGGAAGTAGACGGTTACCTGAGCGGTATCCCGAAGGAGGTTTACGGAGCCGACCGAGACCCGCTGGATATTGATTCCGGTTCTGGTGCGCAGATCCTCGATCAAGGCTTCTCGATCGTTGCGTCGAATGATGTCCATATTGTCGTAGGTAACGACACGGCTCTGGTCCCGGCGGAACATGGGCAGGCGCTCGAGCATGGCGGTCAAAAAGACGATCGAGCCATTAACCAGCAGCAATTCGGCGAGACTGACCTTCTTATTGGCCACGGCATTGAGAATCGCCAGGCCAATCACCACAAACATATAGGTCAGGTCCTGTGTCCGAATAGCTTCGGTCCGGTAGCGCAGGATGCCAAAGACGGCGAATAGTCCCAGTGCGAAACCCAATTCAATCGGGACTTTACGCAGAAGAAAGCACAGCGCGAAGGTGATCGCGTTGAACATGAAATACGTGAAGATGTACTCGTTCTTTCCGTATCGCCGCACGTAGACGCCCAGAACAATCATGGCCGTGAAGGCCAGGTTCAGAGCGAGGCGAAGCCCTAGTCGTGCAAAACCGGGGAAATCGAAAAAGTCCGGGTATAAGCCCAAGATTTCAGTCATTGTGCATCCTTTGGAGGGAGCGAACTTTCGGCAGATACCTTTGCATCGGAACCGAAGGGAGCAGCAGAGTCGCTGCTGTACAATATTTGCTGATCGACACCGGCAAGACATGCGCTTGTCGGAGCGCGAGCATGACAGGCGAGCGCGCCCGGAACCGGTCCTGCTTGATCTCGGCTATTACCGCACCGGGAATTCGGGCGTCGTCGGATGATTTCTGAAAGGAGAGGTCGAGGTCGAAGGTGGCTCGTTCCATGGTCTCGAGGCCGACCAGAGTAATCCGATGGAAGTCGGTTCGGAGGCTTGGCTGGAGGCTCTCGGCAGCAATCGGATTGTGCTCGTTGATGAAACTGCGTTCGTTGCGGCCGATCGTCTCTTGCAAGAAGGGAATCTGCTGCCGGGCCTTGATCGTTCGGTTGGCATTCGTCTTGTTCTTGATTTCGAGATAGGTCAATTTTCGATCGAGATAGTGACGGATCCGTATTTTATGACGCGGTCGCCTGCCTCGGTGGTGCTCGCGGAGGCAATCATAGTTCCGAGTGTCGAAGTAGAGCGTCTTGTATTGGGCGGCTGTCGCTCCTTCGGCCGTCAGTAGCGCGTATTTACCGTGAACTTGGCGCAGGACTTGATGCAGCGCGTCGGAGTTGAGGATGAATTTCGTGTCCACGCGCTGGAGAAGCGCCCGCTCCTCCAGCAGGGCGGCGGTTGCTTCGGGGAATCGCCCCAGAGTTTCCGGCATCCAGTCCGGAAGAGCGGTTTTGGTACTCGTCATGAGGTTCCGAGAACGATCGCGACAGTCCTGCAGGTGTGCACGCAGGCGCCGTGGCATGTGGTTTGTGTGCGATCGGTTTGCATAACGCGAAAGTTGCGGCTCGGGAACAGCCCTAGTATTCCAAAGATAGTACCTTCATCGCAACTCCCGCGTTTTTACGTGGTTGCCTAAAGCAGATCGAGTTCTCAATGCCGCATAATGTTCAACGATCCAACGTCTTTCTTTTTATTTTTTCGCTTCTTCTCGCCGCTTGCGGCCCGGGGCAAGGTGGTGCGCCACCGACCGTTGGCGACGGATCAGGCGACGAGGGGGCCTACCTCTTTGATGACTCGGTTGTGAGAACATACTCGATCGAGGTGAGCGATGAAAATTTGGCGTTTCTGGATTCTTCGCCTGCTCGTGAGGAATATGTGCCGGGAGCGCTGGTTGTCGAAGGCGAACGGATCGACGCTGTAGGCATTCGCTACAAGGGCGGGGTCGGTTCTTTTACCGGATGTGTCGGTGGTGGGCCCGGCGGGATTCTGGATGTTTCGGGTCCGAAGGTTTGTCCGAAGCTGGGCATGAAAATCAGCTTCAACCTTTATGTCGAGGGGCGTCGTTGGAAAGGGCTCAAGAAGCTTCAATTCCATGCCATGAATCAGGACCCGAGCTATATGAAGGAAGCTCTCGGGTACCAGATGTTTCAAGATTTCGGTGTCGGATCTCCCCGAACAGCTTTCGTCAGGCTTGAGATGAACGGCGAGTTCTTTGGCCTCTTCATCCTGATCGAAGAGCTGGACAGCACCTTCACCGAATCCCGCTTTGGAGACATCGAGGGCGGCGAAGGGAATCTCTACAAAGACTATTGGCCCGGACGGCCCGATTTGGCAGAGGGAGCCATCACCGGGATCCGGCCTGACGTGACCCTGAATGGATCCTTGCGCACCAACCGGGAAGAACCAGGGCTGAATCACGATACGATGGTCGGGTTTACTCGCGAATTTCAGGAAGCGCTCAAGATCAGTGAAGAGGCGGTCGACGCGGTCGTCGACCGTTGGATGGACATCGAATACTTCCACAAATACATTGCTGTGGACCGGGCGCTGGAAGCCAACGATGGGCCACTGCATTTCTTTGCTCCAGGACCGGTGGGGTCTGAGTATACGGGGATCGGCTGGAACCATAACTATTATTGGTACGCCGCCTTGGACATCGCCATTCTATGGCCCGTGCCATGGGATCTGGATCTCACGCTGGGTGCCGGAATTACCGATGCCTGGATCCAGGATGAGTGGAACGACCTTGAGGCGCCGTGTCTTCTCAAGGCGAATATCTTGCCATTTTTTCCACCGAGTATTCCCCCCGCCTGCGACGAACTGGTCCGAAGTCTCGCGAGGCGCGGAGCAGCCTATCGCAAGGTAGTTGTGGCGATGCTCGAGGGGCCCTTCTCGGATAGAGTTGTGCTTGGGAAAATAGCTCGCTGGGAGGAACTGCTGGCCCCCTACGTGGTCGAGGAAGTCGAGGCCGGGATCCGACGAGGCCGAGGCAATCTGGCACGATGGCAAGGCGAGGTGCAGCGATTACGTGACCATTTGGCCACTCGACGTGTCGAGATCGC
>DLYX01000138.1 GCA_003447545.1 Deltaproteobacteria bacterium
CTCGCGGGCCTGATCGAGGTGGTTCGAATACAGGTGGAGGTCGCCGAAGGTGTGGACGAAATCCCGCGCCTCATAACCACAGACCTGTGCGATCATGAGGGTGAGTAGGGCGTAAGAAGCGATGTTAAAAGGAACCCCAAGGAAGAGGTCGGCACTGCGTTGATAGAGTTGGCAGCTCAGGCCGGGTCGCTCGGAATCGGGATCGTGAACGTAGAATTGAAAAAGGAGGTGGCAGGGCGGCAGGGCCATTTCATCAACCTTGCCGACGTTCCAGGCTGAGACGAGGTGGCGGCGGGAAGTGGGGTTGTTTTTCAGGCCGTCGATGAGCTGCGCGATTTGGTCGACGGTTTCGCCATTGTCCTTTGCCCATGAACGCCATTGTTGGCCGTAAACCGGGCCGAGATCGCCATTTTCGTCGGCCCATTCGTCCCAAATGCGAACTTTATTCTCCTTGAGGTAGCCGATGTTGGTCTCGCCTTTGAGAAACCAGAGGAGCTCGTGAATGATCGAGCGGAGATGCAACTTCTTGGTGGTCAGGCAGGGGAAGCCTTTGCGGAGGTCGTAGCGCGCCTGGCGACCAAAAACACTGAGGGTGCCGGTGCCGGTGCGGTCTCCACGCTCTTCGCCGTTCTCAAGAACGTCGGTGAGAAGGTCGAGATAAGTTTGCATGACAGGAATGAAGCGCAAACGCGACTCGCTGGCTAGCGGATTAGTCGTTTCTTGTCGGTCGACGACGATTTTCTTTCTTGCGTCCGTGCTGGCGCTTCTTTTCGACGTTGCGAGCTCGGGCCCGGGCCCCCTGGCGGCGTTTCCGGCGGCGGATTTTTTCGCGGGCCTGCTGGCGTTCGGAGCGACGGCCGAGTTGGATGTTTTCGAGCTGCTGGCAGATATCGACTCGGGCGAGGTAGCGGTTCATTTCTCGCGAGCGGTCGCGCTGGCATTTGATCTCCAGTTTGGTCGGGAGATGCTGGAGATAGACGCAGGAGCTGGTCTTATTGATTTTCTGTCCGCCGCTGCCGGTGCCGCGGATGAATTTCTCGAGTAAGTCGTCCTCATAGATCTCGAGTTTGGCCATGCGCTCCTGCAGCGCGGCTTTTTTCTCGGCCGAGATCATCGCTTCTTCATGGCGGCGAGGTAGGCTTTGACCGCCTCGGTGGTTTGTCCGGCAAGATCTGCCCGCTGGGTGGCAAAAGGAGGCACGAACCACGGGTAGGCCCCGGTGACGTCGGTGATGACGGCAATTTCTCCATCGCAGTTTCCCTCGTCACAGCCAATCCCGATTGTGGGGATGTCGAGTTCGTCGGTGAGCTGGCGGGAGGCGTTTGGGATGACGCTTTCGAGGACGATGCCAAAGCAGCCCGCTTCCTGAAGCGCCAGAGCGCCTTCGAGGAGGGCTTCGATTTCGAGATCGGATTTTCCCTTCTTCTTATAGCCGCCCTCTTCCTTGACCCGCTGGGGGAGCATGCCGAGATGCCCCATGACGGGAACCCCGTCGTCGACGATGGCTTTCACTTTGTCGGCTTGGCGCAGGCCGCCTTCCAGTTTGACGGCCTGGGCGCCGGCTTCCACGAGTTTAGCAGCATTAGTGCGGGCTTCCTCGATGGTGCGATAGGTGTTGATGGGGAAATCGGAAACGATGAGGGCGTTCTTGGCACCGCGGGCGACGGCGGCGGTGTGGTGGATAATCTGCTCGAGAGTGACGTGGGTCGAGTCGGGGTAACCGAGCACAACCATGCCGAGGGAGTCACCGACGAGGAGAATATCGACGCCTGCTTCATCGAGAAGGCGGGCGGTGGGGTAATCGTATGCTGTCAGCGAGGAAATCGGGGCGATTCCCTTTTTTGCCCGGAGGCGCTCCGCTTTTCCAGTGCCGGTCATGGTTGCGAGTGGGTTTACCACATTGATTGGACCAAGGAAGGCTCGGGTTCGTCAGTGTCAAGTTTCCGGAGGTGTTCGCTTACCGTGGAGACATCTCCGGGAAGAATGAGCTGGGGAGAAATGTCGGCGAGGGGATTAAGGACAAACCGTCGGTCCGTTAGCCGGGGGTGGGGAAGGGTGAGGACGTCTTCGTCCATGATGGTGTCGCCAAAGTAGAGGATATCGAGGTCGATCTTGCGCGGGGCGTTTCGCTCGGCGGTGGGAACGCGACCGAGATGCCATTCGATTCCCTGAACCGAAGAGAGGAGGTCGTGAGGAGTTCCGATGTAGTCAATCTCGATGACGGCATTATAAAAATCCGGAGAATTAGACGGACAGCCGACGGGGTCGGTTTGGTAAATCGAGGACTGCTTGAAGCTGGCTCCGGTGGGGTTGTGTCTTACAAGCATATCCCTTGCGTCTCGCAGATTGGCGAGGCGGTTGCCGAGATTACTTCCCAGTGAAATTCCGGTGCGAATTGCCATGATCGTTTTATTTTAAGCCAAGAACGTCCTGCATGTCGTAGAGACCGGGCTTTTGATTGCGAAGCCAAAGGGCCGCTCTCACCGCGCCGGAGGCGAAGGTCATGCGGGAGGAAGCTTTGTGGGTGAGTTCAAATCGTTCGCCATCGGCGGCGAACATCACGGTGTGATCTCCGACTACGTCTCCGCCGCGGAGAGTATGCATCCCGATTTCTTTCGAAGGACGGGCACCGGTCAGGCCGACGCGTCCGTGCGCGATGTCGTCTTCGTAGGAGGTCTGCGTTTCTTCGTTGAGGATTTCCAGAAGAGTGCGGGCCGTGCCGGACGGGGCATCAACTTTGTGGCGGTGGTGCATTTCCGTGACCTCGATATCAAAGGTTTCGTTGCCGAGAATGGCGGCGGCCTTTTGGGTGAGGTGGAAGAGAAGATTCACGCCGGTGGAAAAATTGGAGGCGTGGACGATGGGGATGGTTTTGGAAGCCTCTTTAATCGCAGCGCGTTGTTCGTCGGAGTGCCCGGTGGTACCGATGATGAGGGGGGTCTGTGAGCCGACGGCCTTCTCGACCAATTCGTCGGTGAGGAGGGGAAGGGTGAAGTCGATAACTGCTTCGGATCCGGCGAGAGCAGCAGAGAGATCCTCTCCGGAATCATGGGTGGAATGGACTGAGGCGCCGGCTTCGGCCTCGATGGCGGCAATTACAGATTGGCCCATGCGGCCCGATCGGCCGGTGACGGTGATGTTCATGGCGGCAAGGTTTGTCAGGAAAGTGAATTTGTCGAGTCGCTTCGTCATTCAGTGGCTTGACAGAATGGTTTCGAGCAGAAAGACTCCGCCCGCTTTGAGAAAAGCAGCCGGCGTGGCGGAATTGGTAGACGCG
>DLYX01000327.1 GCA_003447545.1 Deltaproteobacteria bacterium
ATCATGTCGACCTTATCCTTGAAAGGAGGGCAGGCGATCGTCGGGTGCGTCGAATTGGCTCCTACGAATCCGGAAAGCGCGTTGGAGCGACCCGCGATCGTGACATAAACTATGCCCTGCGCGTCAGCATTCGCCTCCAGAATAGCGAGGACTTTCTTCGGCTCCTTATGAGCCGATGCCGCATGCTGCTCCCAGGCGACACCGCGCGCATCAAGACCTTTGGTGATCTGAAGAGCCCACGGCTCATCAGCGGTTGAACCCATGATCAATACGGCTTTCATGATTTTCTCTCGAGGTTAGCCCGCAGCCGTTCCGCTATCGGGGTATCAACGTCGGGGAAGGAAAATTCCTGCCCGGTGATTTTTTCATAAAGATAAATATAGCGCCGCGAAAGCTCGACCACGAGGTCTTCGGGAGCCTCGGGAAGCTCGGCGTCTCCGTAGGGATCGCAATTATCCTTGAACCAGAGGCGCAGGAATTCCTTGTCGATATTCTCCGGCTCTTCGCCCGCGGCCATGCGCTTCTCGTAGCTGTCGGCAACCCAGTAGCGGCTAGAATCCGGCGTATGGATCTCGTCGATCAACAGGATCGTGCCATCCACAGCTCGTCCCATCTCATATTTCGTGTCCACCAGAATCAGGCCATGTTCTGCCGCTCGGGCCTGGCCGAATGCGAACAATTCAAAAGCTATGTCCCGACAACGGTCCCAATCTTCCTGACTCATCCAACCTTCGGAGACGATCTCCGGTGGAGCGATGGGACGGTCATGGTCCTCTTCCTTGGTGGTCGGCGTGATCAGGTTCTGCTCGAGCTTCTGATTCTTGAGCAAGCCTTCCGGCAGATCATTTCCGCAATAACACCGGCTGCCATCCCGATAGACGGTCCAGAGCGACGTGCTGGTGGAGCCCGTGATATAGCCCCGCATCACGAATTCGATGGGGAACACCTCACATTTGCGAGCAAGGGTCACATTCGGGTCGGGAATCGAAAGCACCTGGTTGGCGACGATATGTTTCGTCTGCTCGAACCACCAGGCACTCGTCTGATTCAGGACCTGCCCCTTGAAGGGGATCGCTGCCAGCACCCGGTCAAATGCGCTTTGGCGGTCGGTCGTGACCAGCGCGATCTCGTTACCCAGATCGTATTGATCTCGGACTTTCCCCTGCTTGCGCACACCGTCGGGCAAGGAGGTCTCGGTCAGGCAATTCCCCAATTCCTGGCGAATGCGTTCGGTATAAGCGGAAGGTGTCTCGATAGTTTGGCTCGGCATAATTGATCCTCAGCAAAAAATTTTTTTACCATGCAGTCCCGCCGCATCAACTCAGCACCTCCCCATCGAGGACTGACGCCCCAAAAAACTTCTCTTTCCGGGAGAAATACCGCCCAAAACCGGATCAGCTGCCTTCCAGAATCTCCCGGAGCAACGGATCCCGTAATTTTGCGACGCGGAGTTCCTCGATCCCTTCGCGGATATGGTCGGAGCGCATCTCGGTCACAGCGCTCCGGTAGCTCGGACGAGACTGCAGACGGTTCCAATACGCAGCGACCCCCGGGCGAAGCTCCTCGGACCAGAAAACTCGCTCCCAATCAGCTTCGACGAGCCGGTCGAGAAGCACCACCCAACTCACGTCAGCGAGCGTAAATTCGTCGCCAACAATCCATGGGCCCTCATGACTCTGCAATTGTGCTTCCAGACCATCGAGATGCACATGCATCGCTTCCCGACTCTGGGCGACAGCCGCTCGAAAAAGCGGCACCCGCCAGAACTTCTCGACGCCCAGTAACCGAAGTAAAAGAAAGGCGATCGGGCGCTCCTTGTTTGGGTGACGAAGCAGCCCCTTGAGAATTTCCGCGACCGGAATCCGGGAAACGGTCGTCGCAAAGAGCGGAAAGGTCAGCCCGGGGACACAATGCCCCGCTCGAAGCGCGCGGCCATGCATCGGGTCGCCGACAAGAGAAGCCTTGTCGACCCAATCCTCCACCAAAGCCATGGCGGCCTCTTCGCGTGGCAACAAACATTCGCCGGCAGCGCCTGCATACCGTGCGGCGTAGACGATCTGGTCATGGCTCTCATAGATCGGATGCCCTTCGTGAACCAGAACCGGGACGGTTCCAGCCGGATTGATCGCCAAAAATTCGCGGCCCACGTTCTGGTAGCTACCGGTTTCGATCAAATCGATCGGATGATCTCGGTAGGGCAGTCCCAATTCGGAGAGACAGACGCGCAACTTCTTTGAGCAAAGCGAAAAGCTGTTGTGGTACAGCTCCCAGGATTCCTCAAACGGGAGGTTGATTTCGGGATGATGCCCCCCCGTCACCGAGGAGGGACTCATGATCCGAAATCGCCCGCGTGGGCGACTACCGCCGTCAAAGTTCCAACCTTCACATGCTCTTTTCCATCGCTCATGACAAAAAAGTAGCCTCGCCTCCCGCAAAAGCAATCCGCTGGACCGACGCGAGCGGCGCTCGGAGATCAAGGCAGAGGTGGCTGCATCGCTCCCTCGAGGTCCACCGGTTCAACCGCCTGCCGCCCCGGCGGTAAAAAGAAAGCTGCCGCAAAGCCCAGCAAATTGATCAAGCCGGCGAGCGCAAACGCCCACCGAAAAGCATGCGTCTGCATTTCCGGATGGCCCGAAGCTCCCGGGGTAGCCGAGACCACCAAAGCCACGACCGCCGTCATCGCCGCAATGCCGAGCGCGCCGCCCGCCTGCCGCATTGTTTGCAGAATCCCCGACGCCTGACCGCGGAAGGAGGCCGGGATGCGACTCAGAGCATCGGCATTCACCGGGGTCAAAGTCATCCCGAAACCGGCACCGATCAAGGCCAGCCCGAAAGCATACGCCGGGAATGACTCCAGTGTGATCACACCCGCGACAACAAAACATCCCGTGGTTGCGAGTCCCATCCCCGAGAGGACCAGCCGCCTTGCGCCCATCCGATCGAAAATCCGTCCCGCCACTTGGGTCACCAGGAGAAGGGGAATTGCCATTGCCAGTTGGGCGGCCCCGGAACCCAAAGGCGAAAATTTCAGAACCCGCTGGACATAGAGAACCCCGTATACTGCCATCGCGGCAATCGAGAATTGCACGCAGAACAAAATGATCGCATCCACACGGAAGGCGCTGATCCGCAGCAGCAGAAAATTAATCAATGGCTGTTCGCGACGACGCTCGAGAAAATAGAAGACGATAAAAAGGGTGAGGCCGCCAACCAAAAACGTCCAGACGCGCACGGAGGTCCATCCCCACGAACTTCCTTCCTGAATCGCCAAGACGAAGGCGAAAAGTGAAGGGGGCAGGATCAATGCGCCAGCGAGATCCAACTGACCACCCGGAGTCGCCCGATTGGGAACACGGCCCAGCAGCATCGCCACGAAACAAGCGATGACGATGGGAAGGTTCATGAAAAAAATGGACCCCCAACCAAAATTCTCGGTCAGAACTCCGCCGATCACCGGACCAAAGGAAAGAAAAACCTGCGCGATACCCGCATAGATCGCCATCACACGCCCACGCTCTTCGAGCGAAAAATTATTGACCACAATCGCCGCCGAGGCCGGCACCATCAGCGCGGCCCCGATCCCCTGAATAAATCGGGCGCCAAGCAGGACTTCCCGCGATCGGGCGAAGCCACATGCCAGTGCCGCCAGAAAAAAAACAAGAATTCCGATAATCAGGAAGTTCCGCCGGCCGAAAAGATCGCCGAGGCGCCCGCCGAAGGCGACAAATGATGCAAAGCTGAGGATATAGACGCTGATCACGGCACTGGACCGGTGCACCGACATGCCGAGGTCGCGGGCGATCGAGGGCAAGGCTACAGCGACGGTCGTTTCGTTCATCATCACCATCGAAAGAACCGCCGTCATCGACATCAAAATCCAACGTCGTTGCGCCGGTGTATGCTGAATCGTTTCTTGCGACATGAGGTCCGCCCGGAATCTAACTTACATCGAATCAGGTCACAGACCCCTGAAATCGGCAAGACTCCATTTGCCTTTAGGCCCCCATCAGCCGAACATATGCAGATTCAGGGAGCTCCTTTTTTATGCGATGGGTAAAACGAATAGCCGTGACCTTGATCGGCCTGATCTTTCTGGCTGTCTTTGTGCCCTGGATCGGCTTTCAGGTCTGGCTCGCGGACCAACCCCCCCGCACGCAGGCAACCCTGAAGGCAAGCCTTGGATCCTTCACCGCAGAACAACAATTCGTCCTCATTCAAGAGTTTTTCTTCCCCACGGAGTTGGTCGACCATGGGGACTTTGGCCGGAAGGAAGCCGTCGGACGAGGACACGCCCCCTGGGCGTTCCGCACCAGTCTCGATGGACGGCCCCGGATTCTCAACCTGGCTCTGGCTCCGGAAATTTGGCTGTCCTACTCAACCGAGAGCGCGACCATTCATCAGTTCTGGCAAGGCGGCATCCATCTGGAAGGTGCCGTATACGATGCACAACACGGACGAGAACCCCGAAGCTTCGGAGATCGTTGGATCGCACCTTCGGCGCTTGGATGGGAATTGCGGACCGATCAGGGCTGGCTGCCCGCGCGGGTGCATTGGCTGGGTTGGGGTACAGACCCCAGAACAGGGCGCGCCTGGCTCAGCTTCCAACTCGCAGGCCCCGATGGCCAGGCGCTGCACCTCCGAGAATCACCAGAAATAAGCCGCGAAGACGATGGCTCCATCGCGCTCGAACGGGTCTTCGAGCGAACTTCCGCTCCGGGACCAGACGTTCGGCTCGCGCTCCCCGCGGGAGCCCTCAGGACATCGATTGATGGACAAGGCTCTGTGAATGACTCCTTCTTGCTGCTCCGCGGAGACGGTCCCGCTATTGGTAAAACTGTCCGACAGGTCTTCGATGCCCCCCGGCAGCCAATCGAAACGAGTGCGCAGGAAACCTCCTTGCCGCCATCCCCATTCGTGCGCCATGGTTGCCAATCCT
>DLYX01000446.1 GCA_003447545.1 Deltaproteobacteria bacterium
GACGAGATCCTTGAGAAGCAGGCCTCGGCCCGCACGGCGGCTGAACGCGAATACGGAATCGACAGCGACCACCTCGACTCCCTGATCTCGACCGTGCAGGAGGAAGGCTATGTCATCCTGCCGAACCTGCTCTCGCCCGAAGAGATCGAAACCATCCGACGGGAAGCCGATCCGCTTCTCGAACATGACGGCAGGACCGAGTTCGAAGGTTATAAAACACGTCGCATTTATTCGGTGATCGAGAAAACGCTCTCGTGCAATCCGGTCGTCGAGCACCCGCTCGTGATGGCCCTGCTCGATCGGCTCTTCATGCCGAATTACCTTCTCTCCCAACTCCAGGTGATCAAGGTGATGCCGGGCGAAATTCGCCAACCACTGCATCATGACGATGGATTCTACCCGCTGCCCCGCCCCCGAAAACCGATCGGTGCGGCCCTCATCTGGGCGCTCGACGATTTCCGCGAGGATAATGGCGCGACTCTGGTCTATCCCAAAAGCCATTTATGGGGAGATGTGCCGTCTGCCGACATCGATGTCAGCAAGATGGTTCCTGCCGTCATGCCGGCGGGATCGGCGGTCTTCTTTTTGGGGACCATGTGGCATTGCGCCGGCCCGAACAACAGCGACAAGCCACGGCTTGCTGCCACCACGCAGTATTGCGAGCCCTGGGCGCGCCAGCAGGAGAACTACTGCCTCGCCATCTCGCGGGAACGTGCAAAACAATGCAGCCCGAAGGTCCAATCCCTTCTGGGATACAGTATGCTCTTTCCGTTCATCGGCTTTGTGAACGGCCGCGACCCCGCAAGACTCCTGCGCGATTAGATCTGGCGCTTGCGCGTCTCGACGGGAAGCAGCGCCCGCTGTCACGAAATCGACACGAACGAAATCCGAGCCCAAGACACGCGGCGGTTGATCGGCCGCCGCCCACGCGGGTGATCCGGGGAATTAGAGCAATGCCTCAAGCTCTGGAAGCGGCCCCTGGAAGGAGTCTTCGTTATCGGTGCGGATGACGATGTTTTCCGGAGCGAGGAGGAGTACCAACTCACCAGGGGTTGTGACCTCCGCCAAGGACCAGCCTTCGGGGATCGTCGGCACATCCACGGTACGGTCGGCATCGCGACCGATCCGAAAATAAAGATCACCACCGGGCGACTCCAACAGGACAAGCTGACTCCCGGCGCCAAATGTAACCTCGTGGAACTTCCGCACGCGCACCCCTCTCAGGATACCGGAATCATCCAGGGGCACATTCGAATCGATGATCGTTGCTGCGTGGAACCAGTCAAACCCGAAGAGCTCCTCGATAACGATATCGCCTTCTTCGGTGGCATCCGGAGAACGGAGAAATCTGCTTGTCACAGAGTCGGTTTTTGCAGAAGCACTCCCCGTGCGAGGCTGATTCTTGATCCAACCCGCGGGCACCTCGAGCGCGACAAATTCATCATAGGTAATCTCGGGGCTGATCCACGCCCGAAGCGTACCGTCAGGACGAATCTCGATGATCTCGAAACCTCTCGCCTCACTTGGCGCCTCTTGACTATCACCGCAGGAGATCGCGGCCATCAAGAGAATCAACAACGATGCAAACGTCGATTTCTAGCGGAAGCTCATTGCACTGAAGCTAGAATATTGAACACTCTCGAGCAACCAGCTCGATCGCCCCGGTGCGAGACGCGCAGAGCTGCCTAGAATTTCACGGGCAATGCCTCCAGCCCGCGCAAAATGGGATTGGGTCGGTATTTCGGGTGCTCGGTCGCGAGCCTCATCTGCGGGAAACGCTCGACAAGCGCCTGCAACGCAATGCTTCCTTCAAGCCGAGCGAGGCCCGCGCCCAGACAAAAATGTGCGCCGAACCCGAAGCCGAGATGCGGATTGGGATCGCGGCCCAGATCGAGACGCTCCGGCTCCTCAAAGACCATCGGATCGTGATTGGCAGCCCCGATACTCACAAGAATCAGCGATCCCTCCGCAATCTGCTGCCCACCAATTTCGAGGTCCTCAGTGGCTACACGTACCGTCGCCTGCACCGGACCGTCGAAACGCAGGAGTTCTTCCACCGCGGTCGGCAACAGGTCGGGATTCTCCCGTAGCCGTGCCATCTCGGTCGGCTCGCGCAACAAGGCGAGCAGGCCATTACCGATCAGATTGGTCGTGGTCTCATGTCCGGCGATGAGAATCAGGTTGCTTGTGGCAAGCAATTCCCTGTCGGTCAGTGCGTCGGATTCTTCCTGCGCGAGGATCATCGCACTGATCAGATCATCACGGGGCTCCTGGCGACGCTGCGCGATGATTCCCGCCAGGTAGGCGAGCAGGTTCTCGATACCGGAGGTATCGCGGGATTCGAGGTCACCGAGGTTATTGTTCCCGAAACTGGCAACGGCCTCCGATGCCCAGGTCTTGAACATTCGATGGTCTTCGGCCGGCACGCCCAGCAGTTCGGCAATCACGATTGCTGGCAACGGGGCCGCCAGATCCTCGATCACGTCCATCTCACCCCGACTGGCCATCGGGGCCAGAAGTTCGTCCACGATGATCTTCACATGCCCGCGCAACTTCTCGATACGCCGCGGGGTAAAAGCCTTGTTCACCAGCTTGCGAACCCGCGTGTGGTCCGGCGCATCCATGGTCAACATCGAGACCACGCCCTCGGTGCTCTGCTGGATGAATGCGGGAAGTCGGTCGAGATTCTCCTGAATCAGGGGCGCGCGCAGGCGATCGACGGACAAGCGGTTATCTCGGAGCGCCGAATTGACCTC
>DLYX01000035.1:0-8237 GCA_003447545.1 Deltaproteobacteria bacterium
GGATCTTCCCCATCTCGGGGTGCAAGGTTCTCGATGGGGGGGGGCGGTGTGCCGAAGTCCCAGACCAGAAGTGCATGCCCGCTATAGGGGTAGGTCTCGATCGGCTCGATTCCCCAGAACTCTTCGACGGCAGTGCCGCGCCCTTCCCGCAAAGCTGGCGCGCGGAGGCGAGCTCCGATCGATCGGGCCGCATATTCAGTCCCGACATTGGCCACTTGGTGGTCGCCAAATGCCTCCAGGTAGAGGATGTTGTGCTCCGGCGTGTCCGGGTAGCTGTCGGGGCCGAGTCGCTCGAGGTGCCCATTGGCCTCCGCGGGGTCCCAAAGCATCTGCATGAGTCCGAAGCCAATTTTTCGCTCCAGTGCTGCGGGGTATGCTGCAGACATGAAGCTCGCGAAAGCGTCAAAGTCGATGCTGCGCGGGATGAGCAAGCCATATTGAGCAGCGCCCACCGCCATCACGGCACGCGTCCAATCCTGCGCGATTGCGGTCGTGGCACCACCGAGAATGCCGCCCTGACTGGCTCCGAGGAAGAACAAGTCGTCTTTTCTCAGGACCGAGGCGTTGCCTCCATTGCGGAAGGCTGGATGGCTGCCGAGGCCCGCCGGATGGAGCATCAGGCGGCCCAGGAATAGAAATTCGAGCTGTCCCTGCTGGAGGCGATCGGCTTGTTCGCGGAACCGTCCGAGTTGCCCGAGGATCTGGGTCACGGTCGGGACATCCTCGGTTGACATCCCGATCCAGTCCGCGCCGCAAAAAGCAATATTGATGCTGCCGCCGAGACTACCGAGCCCGGCCGTCTGGGATGCTTCGCCCAGCAGTCCATGGCCAAACACAAACTGGCGGGCGGGATTCTCGGGTGTGGCCATCTTGGGAACGGTGCAGACAAAGTTGGCTTCCCGATAAGGAACTTCCGGATTCTGTTGGGGGAGGGAGTCCCCCCCCTCGTCATGGAACACGTTGCCCGGACCGCCGTCGCCCGTCAGGTATAAGGGGACTCGGAATGTTCCGCGCACGATCTGGACCAGCCCGCCGTCGGAGACCGAATCGATGGTGAATTCGGGCGAATCATCGGCGAGCATCGCGAAGGCATCGTCCCGTATGTGGAGGAGCCTGCGTGCCAGCGAATCCTGACTTCGGACGGTATGGGCCCAAGCGAGCTGCAGGGTGTCCCGTGGCACGCCGGCCGACTCGAGGTCCTCGAATATCCTTTCCATGGCCTGCCGACGGGCCTCGACCCGCGGCGCGTCCGTGCGGACTCCGTCGCGGTAGGCGGCAAAGATGATCGACGGTTCCAGCAACTCGCCTGCGGCGTTGCGCAGGTTACGAATCCCCACGACGTGCCGATGTCCGGCACGCAGCGAGCGGGCCGGTCGGATCAATAGAGCCGGATCCTCGCCTTCGGGGAAGGAGGCATCAAGTTCGGACCAGAAGGGAACCCGTTCCCCCGTATTCGTATCGATCAGCACGATGCTCGCGTCCGTGTCCAGACTGCGAGCAATATCGGTCACGGGCGGCAGATCCGAGGTTTCGGCATCGAGGCCCGGGAACATCGTGATCATCAATCCTCCCGGGCTGAAACCGTCGTTGCGATTCCATTCGGCAGGGTCCATCCGAATGCCCTCGCTATTGCGCAGGAGTACCTCGGGGCCGAAGTCCACGCGTCGTCCGGTCACCGTGGCATCGTCCTCGCGGGTAAAGACATCACTGGGAAAGGGGGTGAGGCAATGCTGAGGGTCGAGAAACTCGCAATCGCGGTCGGTCTCGATCTCGACGGGCACTACAGTTTGGGAGCTTCCCCCGCAGGCTGCAGAGAAAATGGATATAATTGCGATGGGGGCGAGGACTCTCTTCATAGGCAGGTCATATGCTGTTGGTCTGGTGGTCGGCAAGTCTTGTGGGTTTAGGGGGTGGGCCTCGGACATGGCGGCTGGCAAGGTTTTTGCGGTCAGGCAGCCGGTTGCCTCATCGGTTTCGCTCTTGCGCTAGACGGAAACGACGCCGGGCAAGGGCGCGGTGCCTAGCTCGGCGGTGCGCTCAGGTCTTTGCTCGGGGGCGCGAATTCAGTGAGCTTGATTCCACTGACGGCAGCCTTGTACTCGTCGAGGGTGGGGGTGCGACCCAGGATCGAGGAGAGCACGACGACAGGTGTTGACGCGAGGAGAGACTCGCCCTTCTTGTCTGTCGCGTCGGCGACGACGCGTCCCTGAAAGAGGCGAGTTGAGGTTGCCATGACGGTATCACCCTTCGCCGCTTTCTCCTGGTTGCCCATGCAGAGATTGCAGCCCGGGCGTTCGAGGTAGAGTTGATTCTCGTAATCGGTGCGGGCAATGTTTTTTGGGGCCGTGTCGTCGAAGACAAAGCCGGCGTACTCTTGCAGGACATCCCAGTCGCCTTCGGCCTTGAGCTCATCGACGATATTATACGTCGGCGGGGCGACGACCAGAGGCGCTTTGAACTCGACGCTGCCGTGCTGTTCTTTAAGGTTCTTGAGCATATGCGACAGGATCTTCATGTCGCCCTTGTGGACCATGCACGAGCCGATGAAGCCGAGATCTACCGCCTTTTCACCCTTGTAGTAGGTGAGGTCGCGGATAGTGTCGTGGGTGTAACGTTTGGAGGCGTCCTCGTTGTAGACATCGGGGTCCGCGATCATGGGTTCATCGATCTTGTCGAGGTCGACAGTGAACTCCGCGTAATACTTGGCACCGCCATCGGGCGCGAGGGCGGGCTTGTCGCCTGCGTGGATCTCGGCGATGCGTCTGTCCGCATGGTCGATGAGGCCCTTCAGCACTTTCTTTTCGTTGTCCATGCCCTTGTCGACCATGATCTGGATACGGCTCTTGGCGATCTCGAGCGACTTGATCAGGGTCTCGCCCTCCGAGATGCAAATGGAAGCCTTGGCTTTCATTTCCGCTGTCCAGTCAGTGAAGGTGAAGGCCTGGTCGGCCTCGAGCGTGCCGATATGAACCTCGATGATCCGCCCCTGGAAGACGTTGTCGCCACCGAACTGCGCGAGCATCTGCTGCTGTGTTGCGTGAACAACATCACGGAAGTCCATGTGGTCGGCCATTTTTCCCTTGAAGGTGACCTTCACGGACTCGGGAATGGGCATGGAGGCTTCGCCTGTGGCGAGCGCGAGCGCCACCGTGCCGGAGTCGGCTCCGAAGGCGACGCCCTTGGACATGCGGGTGTGGGAATCGCCACCGATGATGATCGCCCAATCGTCCACAGTGAGGTCGTTGAGCACCTTGTGAATGACGTCGGTCATCGCGGGGTAGGAGCCCTCGGGGTCCCGCGCCGTGATGAGTCCGAATTTCTTCATGAACGTCATGAGCTTGGGGATATTCGCCTCGGCTTTTTTGTCCCACACGGAGGCGGTGTGGCAACCGGACTGGTAGGCGCCATCGATGATCGGCGAGATGACCGTCGCAGCCATCATCTCGAGCTCCTGAGAGGTCATCAGGCCCGTGGTGTCCTGCGAGCCGACGATATTGACCTCGACCCGGACATCGGAGCCGCAGTGAAGAATCTTACCGGGGGTGGTGCCGACCGCGTTCTCGTTGAAGATCTTCTCGACCGCGGTAAGGCCTTGCCCCTCGTGGGAGATCTCTTGCGAGCGGGCGTAGACCTCCGGAGCTTCGATCCCGAGTGTCCTGGCTGCGAAGGTCTGCAGCTTCTTTCCGAACACCACCGAGTAGGATCCTCCCGCCTTCATGAACTCCACCTGCTGGGGAGTGAAGGCGCTGGAGACGTCGATCAGCTCTTCGCCATCCTTATAGAGCTTCTTTTCTTGGGTGTTGATGGTGAGAACGGTTCCAGTGTTGACGGAATATGTCTGCTCGAGCACGGGATCGCCGTCTTCACCGCGGATGATATTCCCGTCAGCGTCCTGCTTCTTGACCCAGTTGTTGAGGTCGAGCCCGATCCCGCCTGTCACACCGACAGTCGTCATGAAGATCGGGGAGATGCCGTTGGTGCCCGCGACGACCGGAGCGATGTTGATGAATGGAACGTAGGGGCTGGCCTGCTCGCCAATCCAGAGCGCGACGTTGTTTACGCCGGACATCCGGGAAGAGCCGACGCCCATGGTCCCCTTCTCGGCGATGAGCATCACCCGCTTGTCAGGGTGCTCCTCCTTCAGCCCGACTAGCTCTCTCTGAGCGTCTTCGCTGATCAAACACTTCCCGTGGAGCTCGCGATCGGAACGGGAATGAGCGTCGCTGCCGGGAGAGAGCAGGTCGGTCGAGATGTCGCCGATGCCGGCGACGTAAGTCACAAGTTCGATGGTTTCGGGGATGTCGGGGAGCTTGGTGAAGAACTCGGCCTTGGCGTAGCTCTCGAGGATGCCCGTGGCGATCGGGTTGCCTGCCTGATGGGCCTCCTTGAGACGCTGGGTGTCGGCGTCGTAGAGGAAGACCTGAGTCTTCAACACATCCGCGGCGGCTTTGGAGACCTCCTCATCGCCGCCGAGCGCGAGGTCGAGGAGAACGGCGATGGAGGGGCCGCCTTTCATGTGGGAGAGCTGTTCAAAGGCGGAGGCGGCGTCGATCTCTTCGACCTTGGCTTCGCCGAGGATGATCTCCTTGAGGAAGGCCGCCTTGGCGCCGGCCGCGCTCGTGGTTCCGGGCAGCGTGTTGTAGATAAAGAAGCGGAGCGCCTCCGTTCGATGAGCGCTCAGGGGGTCCTTGATCAGCCCGATGAGTTCGCCGACCAGATCGGCTCCGTCGATCGGTTTCGCGTGGAGTTCATCGTTTTTTCGGTCTGCAATTTCTGCGAGGTAGCTTTCGTAAAGGCTCATGGTGCTCTCTTTTCTTCAGGCGAGTCCTGAGGGGGCCGCTTGGCGTCACCGCCACGGGCAGGACGGGCGGGCAATGCTGACTTTTGGCAGAATCGGGATAGACGAATAGAGCGCCTTCCGCGAAAAAAGGGCCCCGGTGATGAATACCGACTCGATCATGGAAATGCCAACTGGCGCGGGTGAGATTGCGATGTCGTGGCATTTGGGACTGCGAATATTCGTGTGGATGCGCAGCGCTCAGGTGAAGTGATTCGCAGACGTAGCTGTGGCGACGAGCTACAACTGCGCGATTGGCGCGATGTGCAGCTATTGGGCGGCACGAGTTACATGATGTTGGTATACAACGAGTTCGAAGAGTGTTGCGACGCAGCTGCGCCGGACCGAACAGTCTTCTGCCGGTGCAGCCGCGACCTGCTTCACGATGGTTCTGGACATGGTCCTGAGAGATAAGGATGGTGTCTTCAAGGCCCTGAAGAAGTAGTTTTCGCACACCGTTGCTGGTTTCGAGTCATCCGCTGATGCCGTTCGCCGCTGCCGGATGCATGATGCATGAAGTACTGGAACGTCTCTCCGAACAGGTTGTCCCGATACCGCTGTAGATCGATGAAGCGTTTGGCGGCTTGGTCACTGGCCGCATCAAGCGGTAGGCCACGGTCTGTAATTCCTTGGATGATTATGGCGATTCGTGATTCTTGTTCAGGAACTCCCAGATGAATTGGGTGCCTTTATCTGTGGAGCATCCCCAAGGGCTGCGATTGTCGACCAGGCATTCCGGGTAGCCTTTTTGATTCACGTGTATAAGGCCAATTTTCTCATGCGCGAAACGCCTGCAGGGCTGCATGCTATCTCCTCAAAGGCTATGTGTTGGCGGGGTGGTGCAACCAAATGTTTTGCAACGAATCGCGCAGCGCGGCATGATCAACAAGATGGAGAGCAACGATGTTGGGGGTCGGGGCAAACGCGGCCGTAATGCCGCGTTCCTGATTGCGTGTAGCATCCTGCTGATCGCCGGCTGCGGGGGTTCCAGCTCAGGGACGGTCCTGACCGAGCCGACACCCCTCCCGGAAGCACTGTCGGAACTCGATGCGAGCTTTCATGAAGCGATCGCCTATGGCCCGTCCGTCGAGAAAAACCTCTTCGATATACTATTGCCGAAAAATCCTTATGCGGTCCCTCTGGTGATCTACTTTCATGGTGGCGATTTCACCGGTGGCTCTCGGTCGGTTGCGTGGTCCGAGGACTCGGCTCCCCAGATCAAGAGACTGATCGATGCGGACGTCGCGGTCGCGAGCGTCGACTACCGGTTTCTGAACAGGTCCGAGGCATTGGGCCTCCGAACCCCTTTGGGGGACGGGGCGCGCTCTGTTCAATTCATACGCCTCCATGCCGAGAAGCTAGGTATAGACGCCGCTCGCATCGTGCTTCTGGGTGATTCGGTTGGCGCCGGCATGAGCCTCTGGATTGCCGTGAGCGACGACCGCGCGGAGCCTTTCAGCACCGATCCGGTCCTGCGGCAGTCGACGCGAGTGCAGGGCGCGATCCTGCGCGAGACGCAGGCTAGCTTCGACGTGGACCGTTGGAGCGAAGATGTATTTTATGGAAGCGGCGCTTGCTTTCGGGGGGGATCGCGTTGTCCCGAACTCGAGGACAAAATCCTGGATTTCTACGGCATCTCCGACCTCGACGAGCTTGGTTCGTCCGAAACCCGCGCTTACCGGCGCGACGTTGACATGATCCCGCTTATGACAGCGGACGACCCCGCCCTCTTCATCCGAAACCAGGACCGACCGAATCGATTGCCGTCCAATTGGGACCTCATCTTGCACCACCCAAGACACGCGACCACGATCGCGGACAAAGCCAGCCGGGTCGGGATCGAGTACACTCTCTACGCGCCCGCTTTGGGCATCGAGGACTTCCGCGGCGAGAACGAAGTCGACTTCGCGTTACGAATTCTGGCGAAATAGGAGCCGCCCGTCGACGACTCGATGAGATTCCAATCTGATCTAATCCGGTCGTTCTGGCATCGCAGAACAAGAGAGTAGTTGGGCGAAGGCGGTGGCTCGGTTATTTCTTCGTTTTCTCAAGAGCCCTTTGTTAGGCTGGGCTTTTAACGAATGGAGCGATTTATGAAACCGTATACAGCAAGTTTGATTAACGGGTTGATTCTCATCTTACTCTCGGGGTGGGGCTATCTCGCGTCGGAATCTCCGTCGCCGACCGCCTTGATTCCTGCCGCTTTCGGGGTTGCCTTGTTGGCTTGTTACAGTGGCCTGAAGTCGGAGAATAAGGTGGTCGCGCATGCCGCAGCCGGCCTGACGCTGGTAGTTCTCGTGGCGCTGATTATGCCGCTGCGCGGGACTATCGCTCGTGGCGATTTTGCTGCGATCAGTCGAGTGGTGGTCATGATGGTCTTTACGGCCATCGCTCTGGTCACGATGGTCAGGAGCTTCATCGAGGCCCGCCGTAACCGAGCCTGATGTATTGACGGAATGTGGCCCTTGGCGACCTCGGTTCCGCCAGGTCTGAATCCGATCGGCCAACGTGCCCAGTGGTCTCGTCGGGTTTGGAACGAACCAGGTTCTCCGGCCTTTACATAGGTCTCTCGGAAGACTACATCCATGTTTCTCGCTGAATTGCGCCCTTAGCTCAGCTGGATAGAGCGTCTGACTACGGATCAGAAGGCCGGGAGTTCGAATCTCTCAGGGCGCGTTTGAAAAGCCTCCGCTTCGCGGGGGCTTTTCTCGTTTTTGTTTTTTGTGCGGGCATCGCACAAGTCGCTTGGAAGGCCATTTGGAAGGCCATTTATCCGTCCAGCGCGTCAACGGCGTCGAGCAGCGCGTCTTTTTGTGGGTGGACGTAAGTGTCGAGGGTGATCTGGCTGGAGCTGTGCCCCATGAGCTGCTGGATTGATTTGACGTCCGTACCCGCCGAGTAGAGCAGCGTGATCAAGGCTGGGTAACACTTCGTGGCGCTCCTCACCCAAACTTAGGTCCGAGGTACGCCTTGCTACATTGCTAAAAGTGGATAGCCGCTATTTTCGCTGCATTTATTGTTTTGAACGCTGAAAGGGTAAATAATGAAACGTTTTAGCGTAATTGTTATCGCTGCTCTCGGGTTGACGGGCTGCGGAGGAGGAAGCGACTCTGCACCGAAGCAGGATATTTGTGAACAGTGTTCGTCAAATAGTGACTGTTACTCCGGCCTAACTTGTGAGGATCTCTATCAAGGCGGGACCGGAATTTTCTTGGGGGGGTACTGCATCGATGAGCCGTCAAGAAGGTGTGCTATTTAGCGCTATGTTTAGAACCCGAGCAAGGTGAACATGTTCTAGCTGCCGGTGTTCGGAGTGTCTGCAGGCAACAGGCAGGTTCGTTGCCGTCAAACGCTGCGTGCGGCCTGCTCCTGAAGCGGGCTGTTCGCGGCGTTTGTGCGT
>DLYX01000035.1:8536-8740 GCA_003447545.1 Deltaproteobacteria bacterium
GTTCGCGGCGTTTGTGCGTTTGCAAAACGCCAGCAAACTTTGAGGGAACTCACTGAATGAAAGCATCCATCTATCCGCTCGGCGCCATCCTGCTCCTCGCCGCTTCTTGTGGCGACTCGAACAACAAGGGACCGGAGCGTCTCTTTGTCGAGACCTCAAGCGGTGCGACCCTCACCGACTCGACGCTGACGCTCACGGGCATCA
>DLYX01000170.1 GCA_003447545.1 Deltaproteobacteria bacterium
GCTCACGCTCCCTCTCGTCGGGGGCACGCGAAAGCGCGGCAAAGAACGAGAACTCCAATCGATCAGCATCGCTTTCACCCGGGGTCTCATCCAGAATGCGTTCGGCAAATGCCAATGCAGCCTCCGAGAAAACATCGTCATTCAAAAGGACCAGCGCCTGCAAGGGGGTGTTCATCTCGCTGCGCGTCATCCGACAGGCCGTGCGCTCGCTCGCCCCGAAGGTCATCGCATTGGGCGGAGGCGCGCTTCTTCGCCATGCGGTGTAGAGGCCGCGTCGGTACACATCCGCACCGAGCGAGGGGATATAGGGCTCGAAAACAAGCCCGTTGCGCAAGACAACCCCTCGGGGCTGCGGCGGATAAACCGCGGGACCACCCACGGTCGCTACAAGCAAACCGCTGATTTTCAGTGCATTATCCCGAATGGCCTCGGCAGAGAGTCGGCGGTGGCTGCTGCGGGCCAAAAACCTGTTCTCGGGATCCCTCTCCAGAACCTCCGGGAACGCCGGCTGCAGCGATCGGCGATAGGTCTCGGAGAGCACCATCTGACGAATCATCTCCTTGCGACTCCAATTCGACGCGACCAATTCAATTGCCAACCAATCCAGAAGCTCCGGATGCGTGGGGCGGGCCCCCCGAATACCGAAGTCCTCGGGTGTGGACACAATCGGCGCGCCGAATATCTGGCCCCACCAGCGGTTCACGGCGACCCTTGCGGCGAGCGGGTTCTCCTCGGCAACCAACCAACGAGCAAAACCCAGTCGGTTACGCGGGGCGTCTGGAGGGAAGGGATGCAAGCTGGCGGGCGTGTCAGAGATCACCTCTGCTCCGAGGATATGAGGATCTCCTCGCTCAAAGATTCGCGCGACGCGGACGTCCTCAGATTCCTCCATCACCAGCGCCTTGCCGAATTTAGGGGCCCTGGCCACTTGGCGTTCCGCTTTTGCCAGAAGGGCAGCCAGTCGTGGGAAATGAGTGACCGCCACCTCTGCTTGCACCCGTCTCTTCTGGTCCTGGTTCAAAGAGCGCCATTTACCCTCGCTGAGTGCCTCGCGGTTAGATTCACTCAGGACCAGAAGATCTGCTGCAGCGTCGGTCGCAGAAAAACAGATCTGATGCTGCTCGGCCGGACGGAGGGCTCGAAAGCCCCAACGCAACGAGAGTGTCTCCCCGGCGCGGGTGGTAAGCGGTTCTGCCAGACTCAGCATGATGCTAGGGTCTTGCCACGCCTTCCAACTCTTCACGCGCCAATGGGTCGACGGGTTGCCATCGATAAGGACCGCAGGGTTCAGGTGGCGAGCAGCGGGAGCAGAAACTCTGGCCCGGCCCAGCAGCGAACGCCCGGGTTCTTCGGGCAACTCCAGTGACACCTCTGCGAGCAGAAGCGATCCCGGGCGCTTGCGCGGAGGGTTTATCTCCATGCGAATGGCTGTCCACGTACCCGCCGGGAAAACGAGATCGAAGCCCGCGTCGGTAAGAGTCTCCGGTTCCCCGACGACCTTTACGCAAGAGACAGCCGCGGCCGCACCCTTCCCCACAGCGGCATCGGCGGCTTCGCTCGAAACTTGCAGATCGGCATAGGAGTTCTCCATCGCATCGATTCGAGGGGCAACATGCGACAGCCAGGTCTCGAACCAATCAGCATCCCGGCGGCGCGTGAGCTCCGCCAAGGCCGCTTCACTCGACACCACGAGCAACTGGTTCCGGAATTGCCAGGAGTCTCCAGTCCGCCGGAACTCTGCCAACTTCGCTGCCAGCGCGGGCGACCCCGTAAATCGAGTGCCCCCGGAAATATCGAGGGCTTCAAAACCCAGACGGAATTCCCGCCAGGCTTGCTCGTGGACCACCTCGCTGCCCGGTGCAGCCAGAAGGAGATGAGCTCCCCCTGGCATCAGAGCCACCCCACCTGTGCCATCCTTGCTGCGCACCCCGGCTCTGGCTCCATTGAAAAATGAATAGAGCTGGAAATATTCCTCCTGAGTGATCGGGTCGAATTTATGGTCGTGACATTGGGCACAGGCGACCGTCGAAGCCATCCAGACCGTACCGGTTGTATTCACGTTATCGAGGACTTGTTGGACCCGGGCCTCTTCCTCGCGCACTCCGGCTTCGAGATTCAGGGGCGCCGAGCGATGGAAACCGGTCGCGATGCGCTGGGAAACGGTGGGATCCTCAAGCAGATCGCCGGCTAATTGCTCGATCGAGAATTGATCGAAAGGGAGGTCCCGGTTGATCGCATCCACCACCCAATCACGGTAGAGCCAATTGGAGATGACTCGCTCAGCCATGAACCCGGTCGAATCGGCATAGCGCGCCAGGTCCAACCATTGTGTTGCCCAATGTTCACCAAATTGGGGGCTGGCCAGTAGCCGATCCACGAGAGCCACCCACGCGGCTTCCGAAGGATCCGCAGCGAAAGCGCGAACCGTGGCGGGCTCCGGCGGCAAACCGATCAGATCGAAATGCAGCCGACGGACTAGAGACTCCGGACGTCCACGACCGGCGGAAGAAAGCCCTTCGCGGACCAGGCGGCTTTGGACAAAAGCATCCAGAACATCTGCGCCACTTCGAGCGTCGACCCCTCCCGGGATTTGAGGGCGCTCGGGAGCTCGATAGGCCCAATGCGTTCCCGACAAACCAGCTTCCGCAGGCCAGACAGCACCCTGATCGATCCATCGACGAATTGTATCGATCTCGGCCGCGGTCAGTGCGTTCCCTTTTTGGGGCATCCGTTCATCCGGGTCTTCAGCGACCAGCAAGTCCATCAAGGGGCTGAGCTGAGCATCACCCCTGCTGATCACCGGGATACCAAAATCGCCGGGCCTGAATGCGTCTTCCGCATTTGTCAGACGCAGCCCGCCTTTGCGTGAGGCATCGCCATGACACTCGTAGCAGTTCTGGGCCAGGATCGGCTGGACGTCAGTGGTAAAATCCACACGATCTGACGCCAAGCCGGGAATGCTCCCGATGAGTAGGGCCAATACGACCGACACGCACCTCAAGAAGCACATAGAGGGACGCTATCGCGCTCCTCAAAGGCCCGCAAGATCGAGAAATAAGCCGATTTACAGGAGCTATGTTCGATTACGCGAAAAGAAGTCCCAGACCACCTCGGCGGTGCGAATGTCGGTATTCGTACGCCCCAGCAACCGGGGTCCGCGCTGGACGGGATGAGGCACCGAATGGCCGCCGCCGAAAATTGCGAGCAATATCACCTCGGGCCGACCCTCCTCAGCCCATTGGTATTGTACGATCCGCGATCCGTCGTCAGGATCCGCATCCGGAAGATTCGAAACCTCGGGTTCCCCCGCATAGCCCGCGCGTTGGGCAAACATCTGAATCGTCTCGGGCGTGGAACGGACACCGCCACGATTTCCCACCAATCCGAAAAGTGCGACATCGCCGCCCTCATACGGATTCATGGGGTCTTCGGTTCCATTGATCAGAAGAAACGCGACGCCTGCGCCCCGGTCCTCGCAGCCGAGGTTCTCGTCACTTGGCATCGACGCCACGATCGGCGCCACGCCCCGCACCAGATCGGGGGCCTCCAGCGCCAGTCGAATCGCCATATGCCCTCCGTTGGAGATTCCGGTTGCAAAAACCGCCGCGGGATCGGCATCATCCTCCGTCACCAGACGTGAAACGATAGCGCGAAAGAACCCGACATCATCCACATCCAGCTGATTGGCCGCATAGGGTCCGGCGACACGGCAGCCATTCCAGTGATCATCAAACCCATCCGGGTAAACGACCAGAAACCCCTCCTCGTCAGCAAGCCGATCGAAATCGTGCGCCATGGACGTTCGGGCCATCGCGCCATTACCCATCGAGCCATGCAACACGAAAACAATCGGCGGCGATCGCAGGACTCGTGAAGGGCGGTAGACCTGATAGGTTCGCTCTCGGGATTCCCACGACAAACTCTCGCTCGTCAGAGCGCCGCCGAGTTTCGGCACCGGAGCCTGTCGGATCCCCAGCAGCCACCATGCCGCCCCGAAAAAGATCAGGCCCAAAAAACCGAGGGCCATCAGAGTCCGCCGTGTGCGCGCTTTCGCCATGCCCTCCCCCTACCTGCATTTAAACCCGGGAAAAACCCATACCGGGCCGAGACCCCCGCCGTCGGTAGG
>DLYX01000649.1 GCA_003447545.1 Deltaproteobacteria bacterium
CCGCGAGCATACCGCGCTCACCGGGGGGGAAATCGAGGCGCGGGTCCACGAAGCGCTCGAGAGCGTCGGCTTGCGCCGGGTCGACCACCTGCTTCCAGGTGAATTATCCGGCGGGATGCTGCGCCGCACCGCGCTCGCACGCGCCATCGTCCACCAACCCCGCATTCTTCTATGCGATGAGCCATTTTCCGGGTTGGACCCAATATCGGTCCGCCGCATCGAGGAACTACTGGTTGATCTGAACCGTGAGCACGGCATGACGATCCTTGTGGTCTCCCACCATATTCCCTCCACCATGCGGATGGCCGATCACGTGCTCCTGTTTCTTGGTGACCGCCACGTATCAGGCACGCCAGACGAGATGCGCGCCCGACCCGAAACGGAAATCGCGGCTTTCTTCGAGGAGAGTCGGCCCGCGGGGAGCCTCGGATGAACGCAACACTCCAGGCCATCCGTCAACTCGGTTTTCAGACCCTGACCGCGATCCAGCGCCTCGGCCAGTTTCTTTTTTTCTCGGCCCAGCTCCTGGCAGCTATCATCCAGCCACCATGGCGCGGGCGTCGGCTGGTCGAAGAGACCTGGCTGCTGGGCGTTCTTTCCCTGCTGGTCGTCTCCATATCCGGGCTGGCGGTTGGCATGGTTCTGGGTCTGCAGGGATATAATACCCTGGTTCGCTTCGGCGCCGAGGGCGCGCTGGGAACCGTCGTCGGCCTGAGTCTGATTCGAGAGCTGGGACCGGTCCTTACCGGCTTGTTGGTCACCGGACGAGCGGGCTCCGCTACCGCCGCTGGTATCGCGTCCATGGTCACGACCGAACAGCTCGATGGTCTGCGCATGATGTCGATCAACCCGCTGCAAAGCGTCGTTGCCCCCAAGGCATTGGGCATGATCTTGATGATGCCGATTCTGACCGCCATTTTTGTCCTTTTCGGTCTGGCAGGTGGCTATTTTGTCGGGGTCGAATTGATGGGGATGGATCCAGGCGCCTTTCTCAGCGGCCTGCAGGACTCAATTCGTTTCGCTGACGATATCGGCGCCTGTTACGTCAAGTCGTTGCTCTTTGGGACTCTGGCCGGGCTCATCGCCACTTTCCAGGGATACACCGCCACACCGAGCGCCGAAGGCGTCAGTCGCGCTACGACGTCCACCGTGGTCTTCACCTCGGTCGCGATTCTGATCAGCGATTATTTCGTCACGGCCTTATGGGGATTCGAGATATGATGACACGTTCACCTGCACGCGATCTGATCGCCGGACTCTTCGTGATCTTCGGCATGATTGCCGTTGCCGTATTGGCCTTCCGCGTCGGCCAGGACCCCTTTGCCGAAAAGGGCGGCCTGGTCCTTTTTGCGACCTTCGATGAAGCTGCGGGACTCAAAAAGCTCGCTCCGGTAGATATCGCCGGGGTCAGGGTCGGGCGCGTTCGGGCCATCGCGCTCGATGACGACTACCGGGCTCGTGTCCGCATGGAACTCGACGGGTCGCTGGAGCTTCCGACCGACACCAGCGCATCGATCGTCACTGCCGGCGTCCTCGGCGATCGCTATATTTCCCTCCAGCTCGGGGGTGAGGACCTGATTCTTACCTCCGGCGAAGAAATCAGCTTCACCGAGTCTGCGGTTATTCTGGAACGCTTGATCGGCAAAGTTCTCGACAATGTCGGGGCGCCCAACTAAAGCTCGATTGTGCTCGGGAAGACTCCAGATCGGTTCCGCCGAACTCTTTTTACTCTCCTGCTCCTGATGGGAGCCTTCGGGGCTTCGGCGAGTCTGGCTGCCGGGACGAATCCCATAGACCCCACCGCAGAGTTGGAGACTGTCGAAGGGAACGCCGATCCCGAGGGACGTGACCCTCTCGAGCCCATGAATCGCGCTATCTTCGGCTTCAACGAGGACCTCGACGATTGGGTCCTTCAGCCGGTCGCCAGCACGTGGGACTTTATCGCCCCGAAACCCATCGAATACGCAATCGAGAATTTCTACGACAACCTGCTCTTTCCGGTGCGATTCGTAAATCTTCTCCTGCAAGGCGAGCTTGATCCGGCCGCGCTCGCGTTGAGTCGATTTTGCGTCAACACAACTCTCGGGATCGGCGGCATTTTCGACGCAGCCAGCTTTCTGGATCTGGAACGCCAAAGGGCCGACTTCGGACAGACGCTCGGCAAATGGGGCGTCCCGCCCGGGCCCTACCTCGTACTGCCCTTGTGGGGGCCTTCAAATCCTAGAGATTCGGTCGGACTTCTGGTGGACGGATATCTCGGAATCACCACATTTTTCATCGACTGGCCAATTCTGATCGGCTCGGTCGTGGCCGATACGATCAATCGACGCGCCCTCCTCCTCGGTCAGGTCGAGGACCTCAAAGACGCGTCATTAGATCTCTACATCGCGGCACGTGATGCCTACGGGCAACAGCGTCAGGAGCGAATTCTCGGAGCCGAAGAAGCCGGCCGGCAACGTGATGAGGAACTCTATTTTTTCGATGATTTCGATGAGGAGGAATGGTGATGCGGTTCGTGATGCAGTTTCTGATGCTCTTCGTGGCAATCCTGCTGCCCGGGACCAGCATCGGCTCGGAACAAAAGCCGACGGCCTTTGTCTCTGACATGGCTGACGAAGTCATCGTGGTTCTCAAGCAAGGCAACCTCTCGGACGAGAGCAAAATCGCCCGGATCGAGACCATCGCGGACAGGCGATTTCATTTCCCGAGCATTGCCCGACTGGTTGCGGCACGCAATTGGAGGCGTATGGACACCGCGCAGAAAAAGGCCTTCAGCAAGGAGTTCCAAAAGCATCTCGGCGTGACCTACGGCAAGAATATAAGCCGCTTCGACGATCAGACGATCTTGATCACCGGTGATCGCGAAGAGCCCCGCGGCGACTGGACGGTCAAGACGAAAATCCTGCAGCCCGGAGGCGAGGATTTTCTCGTGGACTATCGCCTGCGCAAGATCAAGGGGTCATGGCGCGTCATCGACGTCGTCGTCGAGCATATCAGCCTCGTGGCCAACTTCCGCTCTCAGGTGCAGGAACTCTTCTCCAAACGGGGCCTCGACGAGACCCTCGTCTTTCTGGCGGAAAAAAATGCCAGCGGTCAGAGCATCCTGCCGCCGGATCAGACTACGCCTTCCCGGTAGCACCGCGCCTTCCCGGCTATAGCCAGAAGGTGCCGGTCGGAAGTGGCAGGCCAGCCTCGCCTCAGGCAGGTGCGGGGAAAAGAACACCCGTGAGAGGGTGCGTGCCCTTGTCTTCGCGGGACTGAGCGTTCTCGACTTTGGCAAGTTCGCGCCGCTCTTCCGCCTTCGCCTCGGTCAGCAATTCTCGAATCGAGCCATGGCAGCCTCCACAACCGGCACCCGCGCCGCAGGAATTGGTGACTTCCTTGCGTGTGCAGGCACCGCCGCGAATGGCGGTCTGGACGACTCGTTCGGAAACGCCCTGACAAAGACAAACGATCATGGTGTAAGGATATAGATATTGATTATCGTTATCAATAGGGAAATTTAGTGAAAATTTCGCGCCGGTGGAAGGTGCTCCTCAGTCCCTACCGGCCTCAGAGAATCCACCTTCAGATGGGTCACACCCTCCTGTTTCTGCAGAAAACCGCTCAGGATCAGCAAAGGATATTTCTGCAAAACCCTACGGAATTGCTCGAATATCTGCGGAACAAGAAACGCATTTGCCAGCCCTGTCTCATCTTCCAGGGTCAGAAAGCAGAACCCACCAGCCGATTGCGGCCTTTGACGGACGATCACCGCCCCCGCGACTTCAACAGATGCTCCATCCGGAAGCGCGAGCATCTGCGACAGCGAAAGAACCCCTTTTCCCCGCAGTTCCGAACGCAGCTCCGCGAGCAGATGTGGCTCGGTCGTCACACCCGTGGCCGCATAATCCGTCAATCGCTCCTCCCAAGGGGTCATTTCCGGTGGGATGAACGCATCGGCCGCGGTTTCGGGAGACGTTTCGAGACCATGAAGCAAAGTTTCGCGAGGTCGTGGCAAAGCCGAAATCTGCCATAGAGCCGCACGCCGGTCGCCCTCGCCCAAAGAGGCCAATGCGCCGGCCCGAGCCAAACGACCCAACTCGTTTTGCGCCAAAGAAGATCGTGCGGCCAGGTCCTGAAGGTTCCCATAGACTTTCCGTTCGCGCTCACGGACCAGCTGCACCCCCTGTTCGGCGCGCAGACCATGGATGAAGCGCAATCCCAGACGTACCACCGGTTGCCCCCGACAAGACCCCTTCTCCAGCGTGCTATCCCATGACGAACGAAGGACGTCTACCGGGAGCACCTCGACCCCGTGCCGCTGGGCGTCCGAAATCAGTGTGGACGGATGATAAAATCCCATGGGCCAGCAGTTCAGAAGCGAACAAAGGAAGGCGGCCGGATAATGCGCCTTCAGATAGGCCGATGCGTAGGCGATCAAGGCAAAGCTCGCCGCATGGGATTCGGGGAAGCCATACATCGCAATAGAGGTGATGGCCTGAACGATCTCCTCGGCCGCGCCTGCCTCGATCCCGCGCTCCGCGAGGCCCCTGTAGAGCTTCGCCTCGAGAAATTTCATCTTTGCTGTTGAACGCTTGAACCCCATGGCACGGCGCAGTTCTTCGGCTTCACCGGGGCGAAAGCCAGCGGCAACAACCGCGATCCTCAACAGTTGCTCCTGAAACAAGGGGACCCCAAGTGTCCGACGCAGAATGGGCTCCAGCGAGGGATGTGCGTAACGAACAGGCTCGCGCCCCGATCGGCGATTGAGAT
>DLYX01000058.1 GCA_003447545.1 Deltaproteobacteria bacterium
TCGCACCCCGCAAATTGAACTGCTATCGCATGCCATCGAAGAAAACGGTCAGTTCTTCCTCCCCGGCCCGGATCAACGACGATGGATCCTTCCGGATGCGGGCGCAAGCTGATGCATATCGTCCTGGTCGAGCCCGAGATTCCCCAGAATACCGGATCCATCGCTCGCCTGGCTGCCGCGACCGGAAGCCCCCTGCATCTCGTCGGTGAACTGGGCTTCTCCCTTGAGGACCGCTATTTGAAAAGAGCTGGCCTCGACTACTGGCCGTTTGTGGACCTCTATACGCACGACGACTTCGCTGACTTCGTCGCGGAGGTTGAGCCTTCCGCCCTGTTTGGATTCAGTACCCACGCGCAACGGAGCTATACCGAAGCGAGGTACAACGAGGGCGACGCCCTCATCTTCGGGTCGGAATCGCGCGGCCTACCAGCCGAGCTCAAACAATCGCTCGACCCGCTGTGGCATATCCCGATGCCGGGGACCGGCGTCCGAAGCCTGAACCTCGCCAACGCCGTCTCGATCGTTCTTTACGAAGGACTACGTCAGCTAGCGGTCGTCTGAAGACGTCCGGGGCCGCATCCCCCCGCGCCGCACCCGGTCCCGCAACCGGCGGCGGGTTCTTCAACCACCGAATAGCCCAACTCGCCGATTTCTTCTTCGGCCACCAATTCCGCCGAGGCCACGGCTGCCTCGCAGTGAACACAGGCCCAGAGGTCGCCCTCCTCCTGACTGAGCAGCACCTGGCGATCGCAGATCGCACAAAAGCCCGAAGGGAGACCCGCGGAAGACGATAACCAATCGGATTCGCTCAGCACTAAACCCGAGCCCCGGGATTCCGTGGCGAGGTTGCAGCTGCGAGCCTTTCCGTGGATTCTAAGATCATGAGCCTCTTCATTCGCGTATCCCTGCTGTTTTCTCTCATAGTTCCCGTCCCGAGGGAAGCCGATGCGGCCGAGGCGATCGGGTCGGAACCGAAAGCCAAGGAGGCCGCTGCCGCGCCGGGATGCGATAGTCTCGCCCTCGTTCAGGCGAGATTCCTCCTCGATGAGGCCGATCGGCAGCCTCAGCTCAGCGTCGCGCAGCTGGAATTATTGGGCGAGTGCAAAGTTTCCATGCTCGGGATCGAGCTTGAAGGTCGAAACCTCGGGGGCATTGCTCTTCCGGGCGCAGATCTCACCAATGCCGAGCTCGCTCGCTCCGATTTCAGCGACGAGCAAAAACGAGCCAACCTCCGTGGAACAAAGCTCAACGGGGCCAACCTCGAGGAGGCCAACCTTCAGGGCGCTGATCTGCGCGAGGCCGACCTGCGACACACCTTTCTGCGCGCCACCGACCTGACCGGTGCCAATCTGAGTGGAGCACGCATGGGATGGCCCCATGCGATCGGCCAGGCTCATGAGCAACGCCTCACTGCAGCACAACTCACCAGCGCTTGCTGGTCCGGCGAAAACCCACCCGAATTTCCGGCCTCCCTGAGCGACTACGAGCGACCCGAGGGGTCGCCCTCGGCCTGCCCCGACACACCCTGACAACCGATCGCCGCAAAAGGGTCCTTGGAGCTCAGGCTACGCTCCCAGGTTTGCGCAATCGCTACAGCCAGTTCCTGCCCCGAATGCTCCCGCGCGCAGCGGAAATCGCCAAGGTCCTTGCGATAGGCCCAACGGGCAAGAATCACTGCGTTATTCACTCGCTGCGGATCGCCAAAGGCTCGGAAGAATTCCTGCCGATCCACCAGAATTCTCTCGAGTGGCCATTTCCCCATTGCCGCTCGCCGGTAGAAATCTCGCAAGGCATCGATGCGCTTCCCCCATTGTACAGAGCCGGTAAAGGAGGCCTCCAAACGTTCCCGAGCCAGTTTCGTATTGGCTGCCTCCAATCCCTCCCGCTCGAGGAAAAATTCGTAGGCCGCCGCGCGCCCCGCCCAGGACGCAAAGGATTCGTTGAAATCGGTATACCCCGCCCTGTAAAAACTTCGATGGATCAGCTCGTGAAAAAGCAGGTCGACCAAGGCCACTTCGTCGCGACGGAGCCAGTTCGACAAGACCGGATCATCAAACCAACCAAGAGTAGAAAATGCGCCCGATGGCCGTACATAGGTATCCCAGCCATCAGCTTGCAACGAGGCCGCAAGCTCGTCCGCATCACCTCGGTCGAAGAAGCCCTTGTAGGTGACCGTGCCGACGATCGGAAACCACCACGAATAACTCTCCAGTTGAGTTTGCCGCGCCGCGGACACCACCCAGACCAGAGCGCCGTCGGGAACCTCGGCATAACTGCCGTAGGCATCGCCGACATCGAGATCGAGCGCCTCGGCCGCAAAGGTCCGCGCCTCCATCAGGAGTTCGAGCTTGAGACGCGCGGTCGGCTCGAGAGTCGGGTCGTTCAGCACACGAACCAACGGCTCACGACTCAGCAAGATTCGCCCCTGAACCACCGCTCCCTCCAGAATATAGAGGGGCGAACAACCCCCGCATCCAACAAGAGTCACGGTCAGCAGACAACCGATCATAAACCGGCGCCAGATCATGCCGCCGAACCGCCCCGGTTTTGCCTCCGAACGTACTGCAGAGCGTGCAGGCGAGCGTAAAGATCGTCGGCTTCCAGTAATTCACGGTGGGTGCCAATCTCGTGGATCCGGCCGTGATGCATCACGACGATTCGATCGGCTTTTTCGATTGTCGAAAGTCGGTGCGCAATCACAATTGCGGTGCGGTCCGCCAACAATCGATCCAGAGCGTGCTGCACCCGGCTCTCCGTCTCGGTATCCACGCTCGACGTGGCCTCATCCAGAATCAGGATCCGGGGGTCGTAGGCAAGCGCTCGTGCGAATGCCAGAAGCTGCCGTTGTCCCACGGAGACATTATTTCCGCGCTCGCGGATCTCCTCGGAAAGCCCTCCCGAGAGGCCTGCGACAAACTCGGTGAGGCTGGCTGCCTCAATTGCTTCGCGGACCAAGGCCTCGGAGGTATCCGCCCGTCCAAGCGAAACATTTTCCCCAACCGTACCCCGAAAAAGAAAGGCATC
>DLYX01000451.1 GCA_003447545.1 Deltaproteobacteria bacterium
CAAACGTCGCTGGCACCCGAGCAATAATCTGCGACATCGCACTGCCCGGCATCATTGCGGCAGAGTGTAGCGGCCGGCTCGAAGGTGCAGGAGGCTTCACAGCAACTCCCGAAGGTCCCGTTGGTGCCATCACCATCATCGCATTGCTCGAAGGTCGGGTTGACCGTTCCGTCGCCGCAGCATCCGGTGTTCTGCCAAGTGCAGTTCCCGAGACAGTTTCCCGGTCCCGCCCAGGTTCTCGCGTCTGCTTCGGACTGGAACCACCGCTGTGATCCGTCACCGTCGTCTTCGACCATCCAGTCAAGGCCGCTGTTGCAGGTGAACGCCTGAAGGTCGACGAAGGTGCTGGCGCCATTCGTGTTGTCGATCCAGAGGGGCACATCGACGTTCGTGAAACTGACCTCCCCGGGCGCCGCACTGAGAGTGATCGTCGTTCCGGCCTCTGCCCGGATGTAAATTCCCGTGGGAACGTCGGCAATGGCAACGTTCTCATAAGTGATGGCCTGTAGTTTGTCGGGCTCGTGGAAGTTGTAGGGCATGTAGATTTGCTGCCCAATAACAGCCGCTCCTCCAGCCAACGTCACGTTTCGAAGGGTGTAGGTATTATGGTCCTGAAACGAGACGAGATAGTATGAGCTCGCTCCGGTAGAGGCCGTCGCGTTCTCGAGCAGGAAGTCGGTGGAGGCGACAAGTCGGTATCCGTTGGCAGTTCCTCCGTTGTAACCGGCGTTGCTGCGGTCGCAGTGGACATTCCGGGCGATCGAGTTGGTCGTGTAATTGAACTCGAAGCAGGAGTGCGAGGTCCCGGAAATGGTGACGTCCTCTACCAACAAATTATCGATCGGAGACCCTGTGCCGGAGGCCGCTGTCTGGAGACCTCTTGCGTATTCCTGCCCGGTACCCGCATCGAGGTTGACCTGCGCATCGATGTACAGGCCGCTCAGGACGACATCGTCCGTAGCATCGATAAAGATCACTCCGTTGCTAGCTTGCCCGCCGCAACTGGCGGGGGCAAATACTGTATTCGATGCGGGATCAGTGCCATCACCTGCTCCTGCGACCGTCAATTCCTTGTCGATACTCATCGCGTAGAGTTGTGGGCCGTGGCAGATGCCACTCCCATTGGTGTAGGTGCCTGCCGCAATGTTGATGGTATCGCCGTCTGTCGCTGCGTCGATCGCGTCCTGAATATAGAGCCCCTCGACCACCTCGAAGTCCTCGTTGATCATGTCCTGAATCACGATTTCCGAGAAGGAGCCTAGGGAGACAAGGTATTGAGCGACCAGCCCCGCGATCGCTCCGGGAGTTGCCAGGTGGCTTACCAGCCCGTCGCCTGTCCGGCTGGAATCGATGCGATGACTGAATGTCGCGGGTACGGTCACATCCGCTAGCGCTGCCGGATCTGTGGAGATTGATCCGGACCAAGTTCCACCACTCACCAGTGCGCCGTCCTGAACCGCAATGGCGCCTGCTCCCGCCGAGAGTGCCAGCGTTCCCGTGAAGACGATCCCTGCGGGCGCCTCCAGCGCGGGCCATTGGAAGACCGTGTTGGCCGGAAACACGGCGACATCACCCCATGCGTTGCTACTGGTCGTCAAATCGCTGACCGTTATGTCGATAGAGCTGCTGATAGAAAGACCAAAGCCACTGGTCGCGCCGGTGGATGAGATGTTGTTGAGGAGGCCTCCCGATACGCCGTTCAAGTCGATGCCGCTCCGTTGGCCGCCCTGAACAACAAGGTCGTCGAGGGTCACATTTTCACAAATTCGTGCCCCGGTTACGTTGTTGCTGGAGCCGACCTTGACCGGATACTGCTGGTTTGAGGCCGCGTCGCCCTGAATTGTAAAGCCGCTGAATTGTACGTTGTCCGCGGTGATATAAATGCCCCAGGCATTGTAGTTACCGACGTCGATCGTCGTCGAGTCGCTTCCCGCTCCCAGAAGAGTCACTTCCTTGTCGACCCGGATTGTCGTAGTCGGGACGTAGGTGCCGGCAGCCACGTCGATCGAGTCTCCGTCGCTGGCAGCATCGATCGCTTCCTGAATCGTGGCATAGTCGCCGGGGACAGCGATGTTCGCGCCCACCGCCTTGCCCGGGGTCGCCCCAATCAAAGCTATGGAAACCGTGAAGAAAATCACGAGCCACGATCGGCATCGAGTAGCGAAAACGACATGTTGTTGGATCATTTGGGACAGGCTCCTGTTGATTCGACAGTCGCTAGGTCCAGAGCGAATCTATCGGTAAAGCTCTAATTAAGGTGCTGGTGCAAAGCATAGCTGTTGCACAGTGGCTTGATTATTTGCAAGAGCCAAAGCGTCGTTTTTCGGCGTTTTTAATCGGAGTGTTTCAGCCAGTGAGACAACCGACCCGTTCGATTGCGATCCCGGTTGGCGGTGCCTGGTTTCCGCACCCGGGTAACGGCAAGGCGATGCGTGGGGCTCCTCTCCGAGGGGACGATCGTGCGGAACCCGCTGCACCCGACTGGTGTGCCCAAGGATGGAGGGTTCGGCCTAAGCCTCGCAGTCATCGCGCTCGGTGCAGAGATGCATGCAGGTCCGAGCAGCCCCAAGGCCGATCCGGACGGCAAGCAGTCCCTCTTTTTCTCCCGCGGTGCCCATGTCGGGGTAGAGGCTTGGCGATGATCTAGCCCGTATACGCTCTCCGACGGGGGAAGATGCGCCCATTATGTCGGCGCGCCTTGCCCTGAGGCAAGGCGCGTTGCGAACTGCTGCTCAAAAGTGAGGCAGAGTCACAGGGTGTATACGAAAACGTCCTTTCGCACGGTTTCGTCCGAGCTGAATATCCGTCCGGAGCACTGTCCGGAGCACTGTCCGATCACCTGCAGATCAGAGCTGAACCCTTTGCGTTGGTAACGCAGAAACTGTCTGCCGGCGGTTCTTGATACGAACTCATAGCGCACCGATCAAGAAAGCCGGACGGATCCAGGCTGATTTCAGCTTGCACGGGCGACGTCAGCACTTGCACGGTCGCATCCTTGGCAACCACTTTGACTTTGAACAGCCCGGGTTCCTTTTTGGCGAGCGATTTTACAAGGACCTTGAGAATTCCGTCCGGGTGGTTTCGGCCCTTGTAAATCCAGGTGGTTCCCGCTCCGTTCGTCTTCCAACCAACCTTGAGTGACGAATCATAGGCGCCACCGTCGACCTTTGCCGACCAAAGGATCGGGGAAAGGTCATCGCTATCGAGCAGGGAGATCGAGAATCCGTTTGAAACAGGATCAATTGCAGGGTCCGGATCGCCGGACGCTTCGACCGGAACCCGAATCTCCGTGGAGAAAACGACTTTCTGTTCGCCCAGTTCCTTGTCGATTTTCAGTACCCTGAGCTTTGTGCGATCGAGTGCTTCCGACGAGCAGTTTGGATCCGCAAGAGCGTAAGTGCTGAAGTGATAGACCTCAAAGCAATATCGGTTCTCCGTGGCGCCGCAGCACGCTCCTAAAGTAGATTCGTCAACCGTCGGTGTTGATGTTTCGTCATAGCGAGTATAGCCACCCCAATTGTCCGGGAAGCCCGCTGCATCAAAGGAGGTGCAGGGCACCAAGCTGCACTTGTCCGCCAGCTTGTACTCACCACCTACCGAATCGATATGGTAAGGCGCGATTGTCGCCTCGGTGATCTGGTAATCGTAGCCCTCGGACTTCTCGAGCTTTCCGTCATTGTCGGGATCGTTCCAGGTCATGCAGACGACAACCGGAACGCCGAAGGTCACTCCCTCGGGTCCAAAATCCCAACCGCCGACATAGGTGCCGCTCCCCCCACGAACGAAGAACTCATCACCGCCCTTGGTCTTGCTGTCCGCAGAAAAACTGGTGTCCTCCGTCACCGCGCCCGCAGGGATCCGGACCGCAGCAGACGTGGTCGCTCCGGTGGCCGAAAAGTCCGTGTCGCCAGCAGCGCCGCCGCAACTCTCTCCACTGGCATCCACGGAAACGCCCTCGCCGGTTTCCTCGCAACAATCCTTCGCCGAATTATAATCGAAGGTGGCGCAGTTCGGATCCGATGCCATCGCAACTTCGTCACTGGCCGGGCAAACATCGCAAACGTCGCCGCATTCGGGTGCAAGCGACGAAGACCAGGGCGCAGATCCGGTGCAATCCTCGTCTGTGTCGAGCTGATCGGGGTTGCAATCCGAAATGCAGTTGTCGCACGCATCGATGATTCCATCGGTGTCAGTATCGACGTCATCGCTGGCGTCGACCGTGCCGTCCTCGTTGTAGTCAAAGCCGGCACTGCTGACGGCACCGGAGTTGTCGCAACCGCCCGCGCCATCGCAGACATCCGCCGTGCAGGCCTCGCCATCGTCACAGAGTGTCGGGGCGGGTGTTCCTGCCGGCTCGAAAGCGTCAGCGGGGCAACTGGTGACGATGCCGTCACATTCTTCATCAGCATCGCATTCGTCGACGCCGGGACGGCAGACGGTGCCGGCGGCTTCGACACCGTCGGCCGGGCAGGTGACGCCGGATCCATCGCAGGTTTCCTCGGCGTCACATAGGTCCACCGAGGCGCGGCACACTGTGGTTGATGGTTCGACAGCATCAGCGGGGCAGCCGGCGCTGGAGCCATCACAGGTTTCTTCAATATCGCAGACACCGCCGGAAGCGCGGCAGACAGTCGCGGCCGATTCAAAGGCATCTGTCGGGCAACTGGCGCTGGCACCGTCACAGGTCTCTTCGATGTCACAGATACCACCGGAAGCGCGGCAGACGGTCGCG
>DLYX01000368.1 GCA_003447545.1 Deltaproteobacteria bacterium
GGCCACGGCGATAACCCGCGCGGATCATGGTGCGAGCCGACGGGTTGTCTTTTCCCGATCGGATATAGGCCATCAGAACGATCGCTCCGATCCCGCGATTGCGGGTCTGTGCCCAGGTGAAAGCGAGCAACGAGGCCTCGCCCACCAGATCCCGATTGTAGCCGGTCAACACGTGATGCAGATCATGGGTGTCGCGCAGTCGTGCTCCGAACCAATAAGCGCCTTTGGGCGCTGCAGGGTCCTGATCGAACTCTTTGCTGGCCGAGGAAAGCCCCTCCGGGGTCAGCTCCTCCCGAATCACGAAGTCGAGATAGGCGCGGCCCAGACTTCCGGCCGGCATTGCGCCCAATGCGTCTCGATCGTTCAGGAGCGTGACGATATCGGGCTGCTCTTCGATCAGACGCGGACCGTTGGGCGAGCGTCTGAATCGCTTGAAGGAGTTCTCGAACGAACGCCCTGCCAGAGAATCAATAATCTCGAAAACCTGGCTCGTATCATCCGGGTCCCGCATCAAATTACGGAGAGCCCGCCAGGCTGCTCTCGGTCGAACGGCCCGGTCGTGGTAGCGACGACGCTTGGCTGGTGATTGCGATTCAGTCTGTGCTGGTTCCATGGTGTGCCTCCTTGGCAACAGAAAGAGTTTCGCCTCTGGAACTCCGCGATGCAAGGTTTTTCCCCTGCACCCGCATGAGGAAATCAACCGAAAAACTGCTTAAAAAATAAGCCGATCGCCCAACCCCGCAGAGAACCTGCAAGATCCGTTCGGAGAAACCCGCAACACCGCATAGAGATTGCCATCCGCCGCAAAACCCCTAGAGTCACCCCATGCAGATCACGATCTACGACGCCGTTGTGAAAACCTACCAACAACTCCTGCCCGTAGTGGAGAATTACCTGGCCAAAGGCCGCAGCCATTACGAATCAATCGGCAGGGACCCCAACGTCGCGGTCGACCTGAAACTGACTGACGATATGCTGCCGCTGCATTTTCAGGTGGTGTCGGTCGTACACCACTCAGCCAATGCATTGAAAAGTCTGGAGACCGGCAAGGCCGGTCCGCCGGACTTCTCACTCGCCTTTGATCTGGCCGGCCTGCAGACGCATGTGCAGGAAGCCACCGAAGCTGTCAACGCGATCGACGCGGATGCCTTCAACGCAAGAGCGGATGATCCGGTCGTCTTCGAATTGGGCGAGATGAAAATTCCGTTCAAGTCCAGCGACTTCCTGCTGAGCTTCTCGCTTCCCAACTTCTATTTTCACGCCACCACAGGATACGATCTGTTGCGGATGGACGGCGTTGATCTGGGGAAAATGGATTTCCTCGGCGCGATGCGCGTCAACGCCTGAGACCTCAGCCCCGACCGTTCCACCAACCGTCGACGCTGAACTTGCCCGCACCGGTAAGCACCAGAGCAAGACTGCAGGATCCATAAAGCAGAGCGGGTTCCATTTTATTGAAGGGGTCGCCCGCGTGGGTCACAAAGGCCGCCACGAGCATGGTGATCAAAAGCGGGATCGCGGCCAGTCGCGTGGCCGCACCGGCGATGATCAGGACCGCGCAAATCACCTCGGAAAATACCGCGAACGCCAGCGTCACTTCGGGACCCAAGCCAATCGGGTCGGGGAATTGGTCAGGCTTCTCCAACAGCCTCTGTAATTTGGGCAAGCCATGCGTGAGCATCATCCCGCCCACGGCCAACCTCAAGACCAGAAGCCCAAGACCTTCCACCGCTTCGTTGTTCTTCGCCATCGTATCATCCCCTCAGCTTTGATTTTCCAAAAGAGCCCGATGCGGTCGCAACGGACGAATTTCAGCTTGCGAACGGCTCAGCGCCCGATACCCGGGATGATCCCCGGAATGAAGGTGCTGTCGGGAAACTCTACCAGCTCATTCGGATAGCCTTCTGCAATAAAGTACCAGATCTGTGCACCAAACATCTCGTTTCCGGTGGTAACCCCACCCGTGATCGAGCAGGCATCGCAGCTACCATCGCCCGCACCCGGAGACGAGTCGCAGGCGGCATCATCGCCGGCCTGGTTGGCAACTCCATCATCACACTCGACCTCATACATCCCCTCGTTCACACACTGCGTCGGTTCACAAAGGCCGATATTGGGACCCAATCTGCCGATCGGAACCGCGTATTCGATATCCGACGCGCGCGTCACCTCGTCCGGAACAGGATTTCCGTCTTCGTCCACTCCGTTTCGAAAAAGCGAGCAATAGGTCAGTGTCCGCTCTGCGGGGTCCGGATCGAGAAACGCCATGGGCTCGTCGAAAAACAAGTTCAGGGGATCGTTGTAGATGTAGCTGTCATAGATATGCGTGCCATCGGGCATTTCGTACCAGAAATGTTTACCCCGACTATGCGTATGGGACGACAGCCCCGTCACCATCGCACCCATTGGCAATACGGCGCGCTCGCAAAGAACCTGCTCGGTATAGGGCGCAGCCCCTTCACCGATCAGCCTCGGGATTCCGAATAACGTATCAAATCCGCCAGCCTCGAGTTGCGGATACGACCGGTCGCGAGCAAATCGAAGGTTGAATCGACCACGCAGAATGTGGTCGACGGCAGTCAGGTTGAAGGAATGAGAATTCCACAACATGACGCCCTCGAGCGGCCACTCCCGGTAGGTTCCCGGGTAGAATTCCTGCGTCGATTGCGCCTGCTGAACCGCCAGCGATTGGCGGGTCAACACCGGAGCGTAGCTATTACAGGCAAGCGAGTCTTCCACCGGAGTGCGACAGAACCCGCGAAGACCGCAAGCCTCTCGTTCGCGCGGGTCACAGACTTCGCCCGCCCGATCCCCTCCGGCACACGACCAGTTCGAGAAATCATCAGGTGTCACTTCTCCGGCCTCGGAAACCGGCAAAAAGACAATCAGGTGGTGACTGAGGGCGTCCTGGCGAACTTCCCAACCGTCAAAATAAAAGACCTGACCGTCCTCGGACTGATATTCCTCGGGAACGACATCCCGGAGATCGTAGTAGGTCGCAAAACAAACTTCTCGCTCGGAGGCCGCGTAAAGATCGAAGCCGGGCATCTGAAATTGCACGCCTTCCGTGGCCTCGGGGGCTTCGAGTGGAATAATGCTCTGCGGTGTCGGCTCCGAGAGGCAACCGGGCAGCAGTTCCTCCGTGCCCAGAACCACGCCGGTCTCCGGCGCACCAGCGACCAGCCATTGCCGCAACAGCTCGAATTCCCAGTCCTCCGGAACAGGACCGGACGGCGGCATCAAGGCAAGACTGGTAATCGAGGGATCGACGTGACCATACATCTTGAGCCACAAGGAGCTGCGCTCGCGAGAGCCCGGGTACACCCGCGCAAAATTCGAGCCCACCGAAGGAACCTCCATCAGATTCTCGTAGGCGAACTCCGGCGTGAGATCCAGATCGCCACTTGCGTTGTCGCCACTATGGCAACCCACGCATTGGTAACGGTCGAAAATGACTTTCTGGACAGCATCGAATGTACTGGCATAAACCTCGCCGGCACATTCCGGAGATTCCGGGACTTCAGGTTCGGCCGGGACCTCGGGCTCGACGGGCTCGACGGGGTTGTCGGGCACCTCTGGTACCTCTGGCACCTGAAGCGTCAGCTGGTTGTCGCTGCTACCGCCGCAAGAC
>DLYX01000534.1 GCA_003447545.1 Deltaproteobacteria bacterium
CACCGTGGCCACGCTCCTGATGGCGCCAGGTCGTTCCTTCGGGCAGCTCGTCTGCTTGTCGGGCGCCACTGAGAGTCAGGACATCATCGTCGATCGAAAGGTCGATTTCCTCGGCGGCTACACCCGGAATTTCGGCGCGCACCACGGTCACGTCTTCGGCCGAAGTCACATCGAGGCGGGGATAGTTCGAGCCGTAGGAATCGTTCGATCCCTGAAAGGCTTTTTCCATGCGGGCCTGCAGGCGCGCTGCTTCATTCCAAGCGTTTTGCGTGGGTCGTGCGGTAAATTCTCTGGCGAAAGTTCTCATTGTTTTTTCTCCTCGTTCTGTATTTTTTTATCCTCTGCGGACAGCCGGAAGATAAGTCCGATCGAAAGCTTGTCAACATCTTGTTTTGAAATTTGGCGCTCCTTTTGCGAGCAGCTTTTCGGGCAGCTATGGCCGAAGGCATGGCACTCCTCGAATCTCAGGCAATCGCAATCGGCAGCACATGTCCCGACTTCGATCTTCCCTCGGTGGACGGACGACGTTTTCGGCGGGACGACTTTCGAGAGAAAAAAGCTCTCGTGGTCATGTTCATCTGCCGGCATTGCCCGTACGTGATCGCCGTCGAGGATCGAATCGTCGAACTCCGTCGTGAATTCGCCATGTCGGGGGTTCAATTTGTCGGCATCTGCTCGAACGACGCAAATGATTATCCCGATGACGCACCCGATAGGTTGGCGGCACGCGCACGCGAGATGGACTACGGGTTTCCCTACCTCGTGGATGAAAGCCAGGCAGTCGCTCGCCGCTTCGATGCGGTCTGCACGCCGGATATCTATGTCTATGATGAGGAGCGAAAGCTGGCTTACCATGGTCGGATTGATGACTCGTGGCAGGATGCCGAGCTGGTGACCCGACGCGAGCTTCAGGAGGCTCTCGTCGCTATCGTGGACGGAGCCCAACCAGCAGCCGATCAATCGCCTTCGATGGGATGTTCGATCAAGTGGAAGAAAGAGATTTGAAATGAAAGAGCTTCACTCGTTTGCACCGCCGAAACGTATTTTGATGGGACCTGGTCCTTCCGATGTGAGTCCTCGCGTTCTGGCTGCCATGGCACAACCAACGATTGGTCATCTGGATCCCGCATTTGTCCGCATGATGGACGAACTGAAGGACCTGCTCCGGGCCACCTATCGCACCGAGAACAGTATGACATTGCCGATCTCCGGTCCTGGTTCGATCGGGATGGAGACATGCTTCGCCAATTTGATTGAGCCCGGAGACACGGTGGTGGTTTGTCAAAATGGAGTCTTCGGCGGTCGAATGAAGGAAAACGTCGTGCGTATGGGCGGCGTGCCGGTAATGGTGGAGAACGAATGGGGCCGGGCCGTGAGCGCCGAAGATCTGGAGGCCGCGTTGATCGGGCACCCCGAGGCGTCGGTGGTTGCGTTCGTGCACGCAGAGACCTCGACCGGTGCACTCTCGGATGCCGAGACCCTGGCGGCCCTCGCTCGGAGGCACGGGTGCTTGACGATCATGGACGCAGTGACCTCGCTCGGTGGGGTGCCCGTGGAAATTGATGGTTGGGAAATTGACGCTGTCTATTCCGGGACGCAAAAATGCCTCTCGGTACCCCCGGGGTTGTCTCCGGTGAGTTTCTCGGAGAAGGCCATGGATCGGCTGCGGGCACGAAAGACGCCCGTGCAAAGCTGGTTCGGGGACCTCTCTCTTCTGGACGGATATTGGGCGGCGGGCGCCAAGCGTTCTTACCACCATACGGCTCCTGTGAACGCTCTCTACGGATTGCACGAGGGCTTATTGGCTCTGCAAGAGGAGGGGCTCGAGGCCGCATGGGCACGACATCGGGAAAATCACGAAGCGCTTCGCGTCGGGCTCGAGGGCATTGGTATCGATTTTGTGGTGCCGGTCGACGAGCGCTTGCCCCAGCTGAACGCCGTTTCGATTCCGGATGGCGTTCCCGATGCGGATGTTCGGGGCTTGCTGCTCGAAGAGTTCAATCTGGAGATCGGTGCAGGTCTCGGAGCACTTGCAGGGAAGGTCTGGCGGATTGGCTTGATGGGGACCTCATCGACGGCGGGTCATGTGGAACTATGTGTGAAAAGTCTTTCGGCGGCCCTCAGTCGGCTGTCGGCGGCCCGGGCCTGATAGGCAGCGCGGGGAAATCCGCGTAGATCGCTGCGCGGTTCCGGGGGGATCGATCGGTCTCGCCCGATCTTCGAGTCAGCGTCTGATGAAGGAAGATGCTCCCTTCCTCGAACGCGACTGCGGATGCTGCCAGGTAAACTAACCAGGTCCGGTAAGTTTTGACTCCGACGCAAGCAATGGCCTGGCTCTCCGAGGCCTGTAGGCGTGCGGTCCAACTGGCGCACGTTCGTGCGTAATGGGCGCGCAAGTTCTCGACGTCGAGAATTTCAAAGTGTGCGTTTTCCATTGCCTGCGTCAAATGGGAAATATGTGTGAGGTCGCCGTTGGGAAAAACATGCTCGAGGAGGAAATCCCATTGGGGGGTTTTCTCCCAATGTCGGAGCCGCGTGATCCCGTGATTGAGAAAAAGGCCGCCCGGCGCGAGGAGTTGATGGACTCGCTGGAAATAGGCAGGGAAATTTTTGCGGCCGATATGCTCGATGATTCCGATGGCGGCGATCTTGTTGAAATTTTCGTCCAGATCGAGGGATCGATAGTCGCGGAACTCGACGCGGCAGATTTTTTCGAGGGACTCCTCGCAAATGCGCTGCTGGGCGAACGAGGCCTGCTGTTCCGAGAGGGTCACCCCGAGCACTTCGACGCCGCGGCTGCGGGCAGCGTATCGCGCGAGGCTACCCCAGCCGCAGCCGATATCGAGGAGTCGATCTCCGGGCTTCAGGTCCAGCTTGCGACAGACCAGCTCGAGTTTGTCGGTTTGTGCCTGCGCCAGGTCGACCGTGTCGTTGCGGTACCACGCGCACGTATAGACCATCTCGGGGTCGAGAAAGAGGGCGTAGAATTCATTGGAAAGGTCGTAGTGGTGCGCAATGGCGCGCCGGCTATCCTCGTGCGGTTTGCGGATCTTGTCAGCAGGCATCTTGCGGCCCTCCTAGCCCATCCCGAAAGCGCCTTCGAAAACCATCTTGCGCCGCAGGAGGGGTTGTTGACAGATCGTGCGTCCGATCCTGTCGAGAAAGGGTCGCGGCAAATGACCGATGATATTGCCGATGCGACCGGGCTCACCGGCTCCGAAGTTTTGATCCAGATGGCTGGGATATCGCTCGATGGTCCCGGCCAGAATCATGCTCGCCGCGATGCGGCCGCTGATGATGGCGGGGCCAATTCCTTCGCCGCTGAATGCCCGAGCAAGGCCTGCGGCATCGCCGACCAGGAGCCAGTCCTTGCCGGAGGGGCGCCTTGGACCGCGCAGGCGGACGGCGTAGGCGTGTCCACGGAAGGGTTCGAGTTCGATATCGGCTGGTAATCGCTCCTCGGCGCGAAGGCGTTCGAGCAAGGTTGTACAGCGCTGGTTCAAAGCACGACCGGCATCGATGCAGCCGAGTCCGATGTTGAGAAACGGACCTTTGCGGAAGACCCACCCGTAACCGTTGAGGTCGTCCTCGAGGATCAGTTCCGGGATGCCGGCTTTTGCCGGGACCCGGGCGAGGGTGGCCTCATCCAGGCGCGTTTCGCTCTCACGGGCCATGACAACAGCCTCGTCCTTGTCGATCGCGCCGAGTTGTCGCGCCACGGGACAGCTGTGGCCCCCGGCACCGACGACTACCGGCGCACTTGCCTGTGTGTCACCGATCGAAATGAGCCACGTTTCCTCCGCTCGGCTCAAAGTCTGAACCCGGGTATTGGTCCGGATCGCAGCTCCGGCGGTGGCCGCTCGTTGCAGGAGGTAATGGTCAAATTCGGAGCGGATGATGCCATAGCTGGCGGTATGGTCCCAGCGCGTTTCCTGCACCTGTCCGTCCAACTCCAATCGTGCTCGGGAGAATGGCTGCAGGGTGCCGGGATAGTCCTTGCCGGGAATCCCGAGAGACTCCCAGACCTGAGCTGTGACCCAACCCGCGCAGAGCTTCACTCGGGGGAAAGTGGCGCTGTCGAGAAGCAGAACACGGGCACCCTCTGTGGCCAGCGTTTCTGCC
>DLYX01000630.1 GCA_003447545.1 Deltaproteobacteria bacterium
AGCGTCATGAAGTCGATACCGGCGATGATCAAGCCAAGGAGCGGGCCTCCATTGAATTGATGGGGGTCGCATTTTCGCGTATGTCTGACGAGGTGACGTCGCTAATCAATGCTCGTACCGAGGAGTTGGTTCGTACTCGTGACGAAATCGACAGTTCTATTCGCTACGCAGCTCGGCTACAGAACGCCCTATTACCTAAACAGTATCCGGGGGACATCTCGTTCAAGGTGCACTGGCGGCCTCGCGATTTAGTGGGCGGAGATATTTACTTTGTCCATAGCCTGCCGGATCGAGTCTATATCGCCGTAGTAGATTGTACCGGTCATGGTGTTCCTGGTGCGTTCCTGTCCATTATTGCTCGCTCGGTCTTGGAAAGAGCCATTGATGAACACGAAATACAAAACGCTGGCGATTACCTAACGAAGGCTCATGCCTTGGTTATGGAGACTCTGAGCCAGCAAGACAGCGCTAACGAAAAAATTGATGAAGGCTTCGACGGCGGTGTTTGTATTTATCATAGAAAAGAGCGGCGCTTAGAGTTTGCTGGCGCCAAGTCATCGTTATTCCGGGTCAATGCCGGTGGTGCATCCGAGATCAAAGGGGACCGTAAGTCGGTTGGCTCCTCTCGATCCGGCGGTGCATTTCAATTCAACACGCATTCCATCGAGAACCCAGAAGGGGCCTTTGTGATGCTGACCGACGGAATCACCGACGTTATGAGCGCAGAGGATCGGCCTATCGCATTTGGGCGGCGCCGAGTGTTGCGGACACTACAGAATGCTACTCAGACCACTCCAGATGGTTTGGTGAGCAATATCATGACCAATGTGGATCTTTACCGAGGCGGTGCGCCGTATCGGGACGATCTGACGTTGTTGGCATTCTCGATCAATGGGGATGATGAAATTGTCGTTAATGAGGCTGAGGAAGGGTAATGATGGAACAAGCAGCGACCCAGCGGACTCCGCTGATTGAAATCAACGAAGCGGTCTGCCGTATGGTGGGAGAGTGCTATCCAGAGAACATACAAGAGTTCTCAGCACCAGTGATGGAATCGCTTAGATCCATGGTGCCAGAAACGGGCTCCTTTACAGTGGAGTTGGAGCTGTTTTACTTCAATAGTTCCTCCGCGAAGTTCTTTTTTGATTTTTTCGAATTTTTCGAAGAAAAAGCGGCAGCGGGTTTGACCGTCAAGATCAATTGGAACTACCGAGCCGACGACGACACGATGCTCGAAGCTGGTGAAGATTTTTCGGAAGACGCAGAGTCCTGCCAGTTTGAACTGGTCGAAGTCGAGGTACCAAACGACGTCGAGTCCTAGTGACTAGCGTTCATAGCTGGTCTTCATCGCCTCGGAATCCATTGGAGATAAATCCATGATCAACGACGAAACTCTCGAGCTTCATAAGTTCATGCAAACTCGGCGGACGCTCTTTTGCTACTCCGGCCCCTTATCAGAGGACCTGCTAACCTCCATCTCTAATCCGGTGCGCCAGCAATTGTCGGAGTCAGATTCTGATGAGGGCGTAGCGAAGCGGGTGTTTGGTGTTTTCATCGAACAAGCCCAAAACATAATTCGTTATGCGACGCTGCGGGCGGATACCGGTGAGGGCGTTGGTACCATTGCTATCAGTGTCACAGAGGACGATGGGTTTCTGATTGAGGCGGTGAACGCCATCGATTCCACCAAACGCACGGCCTTAGAAAGCACGCTGCTAGAACTGAGCATGAAAGACGCTAAAGAACTGCGCAAAATGTACAAAGAACGGCTGCGCAGTGGTCCTCCTGAGGGATCAAAAGGCGCGGGTCTGGGCTTTATTGAGATGGCGCGTAGAGTCCAGCGCTTCGAATTCGAAATTGCCGATACGGAAAATGGTCCGGTCTTTGTGTACCGAGGCTACGTCTCGTAACTAGCCCAGCGCCGCTGAATCGACAGCGCTGTTAGATGCTATCCCGGTATCCGCAACCGGGATTTAAAGCAGGGATTCCTGGGCCGATTCTTCTTTAATTTTCAAGTTGAGCTTATCTACAGCTTCCTCGAGAGATGTTCGGGCGGCCTCCAGCTGTGCTGGCGTTAACTGACTGATATCCGTATTTACCATAGAGTCGCCGATTTCCAGCGACAGGCGGGATGACAGATCGGCATCATCGCTGACAGGGCGAAATGTTCGCACCATGCCGAGTCCTTTGGCATGGATGGTTTCTCCCTCCTGGCAGGGAATGCGATCGCTGACTAAGGAGTAGGTATCGAAGGACATAAGAATGTCGCCGTTATCTGCTGCTGTCTCAAGGCGGGAAGCCGTGTTCACGCCAGAGCCAACGGCCGTGTACTCTAAACGCAGGTCACTGCCAAAATTACCCACAGTAGCGAAGCCCGTGGCAATTCCGATCCGCATTTCCAGTGGTTCCTGCAGACCGTGGTGGTGCCAATGATGCTGCATGTCTTTTAGGGTGCGCTGCATTTCCATGGCCATGTTGACGCAGGCTATGGCGTCTTCCTTGACCCCCTTGGTATCGGGGTCCCCAAAGAAGAGCATAATTGCGTCGCCAATG
>DLYX01000223.1 GCA_003447545.1 Deltaproteobacteria bacterium
TTTGTTCCGGAGGAAACCCGCCGAAGCATCGAGAATTGCAAGGGGCGGGTGGTCGCGGTCGGAACCACGACAACAAGGGCACTCGAGTCGGCCGCGCGGCAGGGATGGCCGTCCCGGCCGACGTCGACGGGGCTGGTGCTCCAACCGGGGGATCCTTTCCATGTCGTGCAAGGGATGCTCACCAATTTCCATTTGCCGGGTTCGTCGCTCCTGGCACTGGTGGCCGGGTTCGGTGGCACGGAGCCGATTCGCGAGGCCTACCGGATCGCGGTCGCCGAGAAATATCGCTTTTATAGCTACGGCGATGCGATGCTGATTATCTGACGGGAGCGGCCTCTTTTGCTAGAAGGCCGTGCGATGAACGAAACCATCGCGACCGCAGGGGAGGGGAGCCACTCTCCCTCCTTCCAGCTCAGGGCGAGAGATCCTTATTCCAGGGCGCGTCGGGGAACTCTGATGACCGCTCATGGCCCGGTTCAGACGCCGGCATTCATGCCGGTCGGGACCTACGGTGCGGTCAAAGGCGTGGCCCCTTGGGAGCTTCGTGACCTCGGCGCAGAATTGATCCTCTCGAATGCCTACCATCTCGCGATGCGGCCGGGCGCCGATGCCATTGGAGCCATGGGTGGCTTGCATCAATTTATGGGATGGAAGAGGGCGATCCTCACCGACTCCGGCGGATTTCAGGTTTTCAGCCTGAAGGGAATGCGAAAAGTGACCGATGAAGGAGTTCTTTTCCAAAGCCATATTGACGGAAGCCGCCGGTTTTTCAGCCCGGAAGACGTGGTCAGCAATCAAGAGAAGCTTGGCGTCGATATCGCGATGATTCTCGATGAATGTCCTCCTGCCGGTGCGCCTCCCGAAGATGTCGCGAGGGCCTTACGCCGCACGACTGACTGGGCCAGACGTTCTCGCGAGGCGCATAGCCGCGCGGACCAGATGCAATTCGGGATCGTGCAAGGTGGACTCGACCCGGCCATGAGAGCGCAAAGTGCGGACGAGTTGCAGGGGATCGGATTTGACGGCTACGCGGTTGGCGGACTTTCGGTAGGGGAAGGGCGTGCCGAGACCCTCGCAGTCGGTTCGTATACGGTAAACCTTCTGCCGGAGGAGAAGCCGCGCTACTTGATGGGGGTCGGGACTCCGGAAGAGTTGGTGCGTTTCGTGGCCGCCGGTTTTGATATGTTCGATTGCGTGATGCCCAGCCGCAACGCTCGAAATGGGATGGCCTTTACCTCGGAGGGCCGGGTGGTGATCAAAAATGCAATCCACCGCGATTCGCTCGTGCCACTCGACCCGATGTGCGGATGCACGACCTGCGCAAATTTTTCGCGGGCCTACTTGCGGCACCTGTTCCTGAACGGTGAGATGCTATCGGCGCGGCTCCTGACAAATCACAACCTTTATTTTTATGTTAACTCGATGAAACGCCTGCGGTCTGCGATTGAAAATGGTACGTTTCGTGCCGAGGCGGCGTCGATGGGCGTCGATTTGGATCAGATCGAAGACGAGGAAAAGAGGCAGTAAATGAGTGGAACCCCAGCAGACAGCGCACTTTTGCAATTATTGCCCTTCGCATTGATTCTGGTCGTTTTCTATTTCCTTCTGATTCGCCCCCAGCAACAGAAGGCAAAGGAAACCGAGGCCATGCTCGAGGCCCTGAAGCCGGGCGATAATGTGGTCACTACCGGCGGTCTCTTCGGAAAAATCGTAAAGATTCAGGAAAACGAAGTTTCTCTGGAAATCGCCTCGAACGTAAAGATTCGGCTTGAGCGCTCATCGGTCGGCCAGGTCGTAAAAGCCGGTAAAGCCGGTAAAGCCGCGGAAAGCACAAAGTCATGAATCCCGGAACTGTGAATTATCGACTCGGCGGACTGATCGCCGTCACTCTGGCCGCTTTCATCTATTTGTCGCCGGTCTTTCTGCCTGAGGGAGTTCGCTTGCCCTTTGCCCCCGCCGAAAATCCGATCCATCTCGGTCTGGATTTGCGGGGCGGCACGCATCTACTGTTCACGGTCGATGTTGATGAGGCCGTTTCCTCCACCTTGGATCGGACGCGTCAGGACGTCGCACGCGCCGCTGCAGAAGACGATATTGCTGTCGATAGTTTTGTGCGTGAAGGCGATACTCTCGTTTTGACGCTCGCGGATGCCGGCGAACGATCGGCGGTCGATACCCTGATTACAAACCGGTATCCGGGGCTCGTGATCGCGGGCGGGTCAGGCAGTGTTCTGAATCTCACCCAGAGTCGCCGCCAGATCGAGCAGATCAAGCGCCTCGCAATCGACCAATCCCTGGAGACCATCCGTAATAGAATCGACCAGTTCGGCGTCGCCGAACCCACAATCCAAAGGCAGGGCAGCACGGAAATCGTCGTGCAGCTGCCCGGCGTTCAGGATCCGCAGAGGGCGAAGGACCTGATCGGGAAAACGGCCGTTCTTGAATTTCGACTCATCGCCGATGGGACGAGTGCCGATGTCGAGACCCTGGGCAGCTCGAATCTGGCTTCACCCGGCAGCCCGACCACATGGGAAGTCGAGAAGCGGGTTCTGCTCAGCGGGGTCCAACTTGCGGATGCTCGTGTGCGACCCGCCGCTCAGTTTGAGGGTCCGCAAGTCGAGTTGACGATGACCGACACCGGTGCGGTCGACCTCGAAAGCGCCTCCGGCGATAACGTCGGCCGCCGCTTGGCGATTATTCTCGACGACAAGGTGGTGATGGCGCCTTCTTTGAACGAACGGATCGGAGGCGGTCGTGCCGTGATCTCCGGTAACTTCGACCTCACCACGGCTCGGGACCTCGCGATTGTTCTCCGTGCGGGTGCGCTGCCTGCACCTATCCGGATCATCGAGGAACGGACGGTAGGCCCCTCGCTTGGTCGTGATTCGATCGAGCAGGGCGTTCTCTCTCTGCTGGTCGGCGGCATCCTGGTGGTGCTCTTCATGGCCTATTATTATCGCGGAGCCGGCGTGCTCGCCGACACCGCGCTTCTGTTGAATGTGGCTTTCCTGATGGCCGTGCTCGCCGGCTTCGGAGCGACTCTGACACTGCCCGGAATCGCCGGGATCGTGTTGACGATGGGCATGGCAGTCGATGCAAATGTGTTGATCAACGAGCGCGTCCGTGAGGAATTACGCCTCGGGAAGACCCCTCGGGCCGCGCTCGAAGCGGGTTATGAGCGAGCTTGGGCTGCGATTCGGGACTCGAACATCACAACTTTTGTGTCCGGGATCATTCTTTTTCAATTTGGCTCCGGGCCGGTCAAAGGCTTCGCTGTGACGCTTTGCGTCGGGATCGTCACGACGGTGTTCACCGCGGTCTTTGCCACTCGGATTTACTACGATTTCCGGCTGGAACAGCGCAATCTCAAGACGATCTCCATCTGAAAATTCCTCCGAATGGAGGGGCGTCTGCTCTCGGACCTGAGGGATCCTCAGTGAAAGCAGCCCCTTTTGCGGAATCCATAACTCTTTGTTTTCACGGAGGAAAAATTTTCATAGGCGGTTTCCTGAAGCCCTCTCGCTCCCATCGGAACCTTGACGCTCCATGGGGCCGGTGATACTCAAGGCATCAGGAACTATGATGTCTTTCAGCGACAGCGAAAACCTCTTGAATAGCCGTGACGTGGCGCGTCTTTTGGACATGAGCCCCGACGCGGTGAATGAATATGCGCGCAAGGAAATCCTCCCAGCCTTCAAGGCCGGGAGGCAATGGCGGTTCCGCCGGCAAGACATCACCTCGTTCCAGCAACAGGTCCGGGCTGCAAGCGCTGCTTGATCGCTGCTCTGCATGACTCGCCGGCCTTCTTGGTCGCTGGCCTTCT
>DLYX01000417.1:0-396 GCA_003447545.1 Deltaproteobacteria bacterium
CAGAAGAAGCTGCGCCATCGGTTTACCGACAATGTTGGACCGCCCCACAACGACCGCGTTCAGACCCGAGAGCGATCCGTGATGATCGCGCAGCATCATCAGGCAGCCCAGAGGCGTGCACGGCACCATGGACTTCTGACCCGTTCCCAAAAGTCCGACATTCGAGATATGAAAGCCATCCACATCCTTGGCCGGGCTGATCGAGTTGATCACCAGATCACTGTCGAGATGATCCGGCAGAGGCAGCTGCACGAGAATGCCATGCACGCTGTCATCTTCATTGAGCTGTTGTACAAGCGCGAGAAGGTCGGCTTCCGAGGTGTCCACATCCAGCTTGTGCTCAACGGAGTTCATGCCCACTTCAACGGTCTGCTTGCCCTTGTTGCGCACATAGAC
>DLYX01000417.1:709-1180 GCA_003447545.1 Deltaproteobacteria bacterium
GTTGCGCACATAGACCTGGCTTGCAGGGTCTTCACCGACCAGAACAACCGCAAGGCCCGGCGTGATGCCGTGCTCCGCCTTCAGGCGGCTGACATGGTCGGCGACTTTGGCCCGGACGGTGGCGGCGAAGGCTTTTCCGTCGATGATCGTTGCGGACATGGGGACCTCTTTGAAGCAGGCGCGCGTTGACGCGTATGGAACCGGTCGGGCGACCAAGGGAGACAGATGCCCCTCTGATCGCCCACCTTTGAGTGGATTAGAAGAGGCCTTCGACAAGGCCTTCATCATTGATGCGGATCGCTTCGGCAGCCGGTTTGCGCGGCAGACCTGGCATCGTCATGATCTCTCCGCAGATCGCCACAACAAAGCCTGCACCGGCCGACAGACGCACTTCACGCACCGGGACCGAATGGCCGTCTGGCGCTCCACGGCGGGTTGGATCGGTGGTGAAGCTGTACTGGGTCTTGGCCA
>DLYX01000417.1:1474-3056 GCA_003447545.1 Deltaproteobacteria bacterium
TGAAGCTGTACTGGGTCTTGGCCATACAGACCGGCAGGTTGCCATAGCCCTGGGCTTCCCATTCGCGCAGCTGGGTGCGGATCTTGGCGTCGGCCAGAACCTCGTCAGCGCGGTAGATGCGCTTTGCGATGGTTTCGATCTTCTCGAAGAGACCCAGATCGTCCTCATAGATCGGCGCAAACTGCGATACACCGCTATCGGCAATCTCTGCGATACGGGTCGCCATCTCGGTGATGCCAGCGCCCCCATCGGCCCAATGCTTGCACAGGAACGCCTCAGCGCCCTGTCCTTCAACAAACTCCTTGACCGCGGCCACTTCGGCATCGGTGTCGGAGACGAAGTGGTTGATGCCGACAACCACGGGAACCCCGAAGGATTTGAGGTTGGCGATGTGACGCGCGAGGTTATCGCAGCCTGCAACCACCGCATCCACCGACTCGGTGCCCAGCTCGTCTTTTTTCATGCCGCCGTTCATCTTCAAGGCACGGATCGTGGCCACAAGCACCACCGCATCGGGCGCAAGCCCCGCCTTGCGGCATTTAATGTTCATGAACTTCTCGGCCCCGAGATCGGCACCAAAGCCCGCTTCGGTGACGACATAATCCGCCAGCTTCAGCGCGGTCTTGGTCGCGATGACCGAGTTACAGCCATGGGCGATGTTGGCGAACGGGCCGCCATGCACAAAGGCCGGGTTGTTCTCCAGCGTCTGCACCAGATTTGGCTGCATCGCGTCTTTCAGTAGAACCGTCATCGCGCCATCCGCGCCAATGTCACGGCAGTAGATCGGGGACTTGTCGCGGCGGTAGGCTACGATCATGTCGCCGAGACGCTTCTGCAGGTCAGGCACGTCATTGGCCAGGCACAGGATCGCCATCACCTCGGAGGCCACAGTGATGTCAAAGCCAGTCTGACGCGGAAAGCCGTTGGCCACGCCCCCGAGCGACGTGACCGTATCACGCAGCGCGCGGTCGTTCATGTCCAGCACACGACGCCAGGACACGCGACGCTCGTCGATCTCAAGGCCATTGCCCCAGTAGATATGGTTGTCGATCATTGCCGAAAGGAGATTGTGTGCGGAGGTGATCGCGTGGAAATCCCCGGTAAAATGAAGGTTCATTTCCTCCATTGGAACCACTTGGGCGTACCCACCGCCCGCAGCACCCCCCTTCATCCCGAAGTTCGGGCCGAGCGAGGCTTCACGAATGCAGATCGCCGCGTTCTTGCCTATCTTGTTCAGACCATCGCCAAGTCCCACCGTCGTGGTCGTCTTGCCCTCGCCCGCAGGCGTCGGATTGATCGCCGTCACAAGGATCAGCTTGCCGTCCGGGCGATCGCCCAATGATGCAATGAAGTCCTGACCAATCTTCGCCTTGTCATGCCCAAAAGGCAGAAGATGCTCCGACGGTATGCCAAGCCGCTCACCAATCTCCTGAATCGGACACTTACTCGCCTCACGCGCAATCTCAATATCACTCTTCAATGACATGGTTTTCTCTCCCGTTAATCTCTGGTTACTCAGCCGCGATGGCGGTTTCGGCATTCTCAACTTTCACGGCGCAGAATTTGAACTCTGGGATTTTGC
>DLYX01000526.1 GCA_003447545.1 Deltaproteobacteria bacterium
CCCTCCCAATGCAGACTCCCCGCCAGACATTATTTTGGTCAGTCTGGACACCCTCGCCGCAAGCGCGATCTCCCGGCTCGGCGGCCCTACGGGTCTGACCCCCGAAATCGACCGCATCCTCGGCCAGTCGCGTTCCTATGATCAAGCGTTTGCGCCTGCCGGGAGGACCCTGCCCTCGCACGCCGCACTTTTCTCCGGGCTCTATCCGCACAATAACTCTCGCACGAAAGTTCAAGAAGTTACCTTTGACTCGCTGGTCCCCGAGCTCGCCAACCAGGGCTACCTCACCATGGCCATCACGGAGAACGGTTACGTCAGCAGTCGATTTGGTTTCTCTCAGGGATTCGATCAATACGACGGCAGCGATCTCGAATAACTTGCGGGAGATGCCCGACGGACCTTCGACGAAGCGATCCGGATCTTCGAGGCCTATGCCCCTCTCGCACCGCTATTTCTCTTCGTCCATACCTACGAGGTCCACAACCCCTACACACCACGCCAGGAGGTCTCCGAAGAACTCCTGCCCGGGCTTTACGGAGAAGACCGCCGGACCATGTTCGAGATCATACCCCAGTGGGAGTGGATCGAGTTCAAGTCGCGAGAGATCGCAGAGGCCGACTTCCGCCGCCTCCAGCTTCTGTATCTGGCCGGTGTCTACCACCTCGATCGTCTGGTCGGGGACCTTGTAAAACGCCTCAAGACCTTCGACCCCGACCGACGCACTCTGATTGTCCTGACCTCGGACCACGGCGAGGAGTTCAACTCCCGTAATGTCGGCCACGTATCGGTCCGCGAAGACGTCATGCGGATTCCGTTGGCATTTTACTGGCCGGGTAAAATCGCCCCCGCAAGGATCACCGAGGCCGCCCCCCTGGTCGATGTCTTCCCGACTCTCTTCGAGATCCTCGACATGCCGATCCCGCCTGGGCTGGACGGGCAATCGCTCGGGGGAACGAGCCGTGCGGCAGCATCCGGGACACGGCCCCGATTCGCGATCAGTCAATCGGGCCAATGGGCCAATCCCACCTGCCGCAAGATGAAAACTTGCGAGTGGCAGGAAATCTTCGCCCTCCGCAGCAGCAACTTCAAATTGGTCCGCCAGCCAGATCAGAGTTTCACATTCCATGATATGCGCACCCGCCGAGCCCCTCCTGCCATCGAGCGAGACCCAGGAGCTCGACCCGCAGACCCGTCAAAGACTTCGTCTACTGGGCTATATCGAGTAGGGCCCGCCCGCAGTTTACAGCGATCCCTCCGGACTTCCCTCAAGAGACTCTGCCAGAGCCAGAAGGGCGCGGAGCTCCGAGGCCGCCGTCGGCAGATCGGGCAGCGCGATGACAAACCCTTGCGGAAATCTCTTCCCGAGGGTCCTGGCCAAAGCGACGTGCTCGGAGGCCAGAGAGGCCTCCGCCTGCGCCATCGGCTGCAGGACCGCCCACGCAGCGCGGAGATCCGCCGATGCGTCGGCTGGCAGGAGGTCCGCTGTCGGCATCGGATCCTCGACGGTTCCCGCCAGACTGCGATTGAGAACGAAACCAGAGACCGGCAGGGACAGCTCGTGAGCCTTGGCCGCAAAATAGTCTGCCTCCGCCAGCGATTCGGCAGCCGGCGAACTTACCAGAAGGAAAGCGATTCCCGGACCGCCAAAAAAGGATTGCATTTCCTCGTGGCTGCTCCCGAGGTACGCCAGGATCTGCTCGAAAAGAACAAAGAACTGCTGGATCTCCGCACGGGCTCGTTTGCCAAACGCCAGATCCAGCAACCCCTCAAAAAGGCCTGCGGCCGCCCGGCGCAGCCGGCTCTCGGCATCGGGAATGAAAAGTCCCAGAACGCGACGGTCCAGAAACGCCGTCGAGCGCGACGGGGCATCGAGAAAACGAAGCGCATCTCGCGAAGGCGGCGTATCGAGAACGATCAGATCGTAGCGGTCACTACGAACGAACTCGTGCAGAGCCTCGACGGCCATATATTCCTGCATGCCGGCGATCATCGAGGTGATGTTCCGGTAGACTCGATTCTCGAGCAGGCGTTCCGCGCTGGCGACATCCGGTGTCAGGCGGCGGACCATGGAGTCCGAAACTGCCTGCGGATCAAGCATCCATGCCGACAGGCTGCCGGAGGCGGGAACCGCCATCGCATCCAATCGCTCGCGATCAATCTCGGTTGGCTCAGTCGCATTGGGTGAAACATCCAGCGTCTGGGCCAACCGCTTGCTCGGGTCGATCGTGATCACCAGAACACGACGGCCGGAGCGGGCCGCGGCCAAAGCCAACGACGCCGAGGTTGTGGTCTTGCCGACACCCCCCGCGCCACAAACAACCACGACGCGTTTGTCGGCAATCAATTCCTGCACGCCTGTCGCCGCCATCAGGTGCCCCAACCTTTCGCCAACTTAGCGGCGACTTCTGCGGCGGTTGCCCCCTGTGCTCGAGGCAGGAGAGGCGCCTCGACGACCGGCACCGATGTTGCCTCGGTGATTTGCGCACGAGCCCTCCCGACGGCCTCGGCCTGATGAAAAGCTCTCGTGCCATGCAACGAATATGCGGCCAGCAGCGGCTTGAGCGCCTCGCGTTGCGCGGGCGAGAAAGGATCCACAGGCACCCGGTTCAGGATGAGACCGCCGGTGGTGACGTGCGTCTTCGCCAGACCATCTACGAGCTCGATCGCCTCGGTGACCGGCAGCGGTTCGGGCACGGTGACCACCCAGGCCAGACACTTCTCGGGGTCATTCAGATAGGCCTGCCCCTCGCGCATATAGCGGGGAATAGGCCCGTCGGGGAGCGCATCGAGGAGGACTTCCGGCAGGCTGGTCAGAGCCAGCGTCTGTCCGGTGGCGGGCATATCGGCTACCACGACTTCATGCACCGGGGCTCCCTGCGCATCAGTCTCCTGCAGCAACCGTAAAAGATGATAGAAGACGCCGAGTTCGTAAAGAGAAGGCACAGCGGCGACAAATTTTTGTAAAGTCTCGGAGCGCAATGCCGTGCGAATCAACGGACCAGCAGGAATCACCTGATGGGCAAAGAGTTCGTGACCACGAGTGGCCCATACAAGGCACCCGAAGAGTCCCGGCGGACCGAGAGGCTCGGGGTCCGGACCGAGGTCCGGCTTGCCAAAGCAGGCGCCTACAGACGATGGGCCGCCGTCGGGATCGCCGATCTCGCACAATAGAACGCGCTTGCCGCCGACCGCGGCAAGCCTCGCCATAGCCGCGGCAACCGTGGTGCGGCCGACCCCGCCCTTTCCCGTCACAAGATGAACTCGACGCTCGAGGAGGTCCGTCGGAAATCCAAGCCCTTCGCTCACGAAGATCGGCTTTCCGCGAGGAGCGATTCTCGCAGGCGGGTGAGGCCTTGTTCCATCGACACAACCGGATCGTAACCCAGATCGCGTCGGGCAGCACCCAGATCGTACCAATGCGCGGTAGAGAGTTGTTCTGCCGCAAATCGAGTGAGCGGCGGCTCGTCAGTGCGACGCAGCAGATGGAAACAGGCTTCGGCAGCAGCGCCCGCCCACCAGGCAAATCGAGCGGGCACTGTGCGCGTCTCCCGGGGAAGATCGGCCGCGCGGAGAAAAGCGTTGACCAACTCGGCCGAAGGCATCGGTTCACCTTGAGCGATGAAATAGGCGCGTCCCGCGCAGGGTGCCTGCGGCGAAAGAGCATCACCGGCGCCGAGATGAGCGCTGACGGCATTATCGATATACGTCGTATCGACCAACTTCTGCCCGTCGCCAACCAGTCGCAGTCGACCCGCCCGCGCTCGAGCCAACAGGCGCGGCAAAAGTTGTTGATCCCCCGGGCCCCAGACCAAATGGGGTCGCAGCGCCACGGTCGCCAGGGCCGGCCCGTTGGAGGCGAGCACAAGTTTTTCCGCCTCGGCCTTGGTGCGCGGGTAGCTCGCCGTGAAATGGGTTGCATAGGGTAGCGACTCATCGCCACCTTCGATATCGGCTCCCGTATGCACAACACTGGGCGTGCTGGTGTAGACCAATCGGCCCACACCTTGCTCTCGACAGGCGGCGATCACCCGTTCGGTGCCGACCACGTTGGTCTGATGATAGGCCGCCGCGGGGCCCCAACCTCCGACCCGAGCAGCAACGTGAAAGACGATCTCGCAGCCTGCAACTGCGCTCGACAGCGCTTTTGCATCGACCAGATCCCCGCGCATATGCTCCACGCCGAGCGCCGCGATCTCCGGATGACAGCCCCGCGAGTAGCTGCGCACCTCGTCGCCTCGCGCGGCCAACGCTCGAACCAGAGCACCTCCGAGAAATCCCGCACCGCCAGTGACAAGGGCCTTCATGCCCCAGCGCCTCGGGACCACGCACGCGGGCTCGATTGCCGAGTCGCCCACCGCTGAAGTTCCGGACGGCCGATCTTGGCATTATGACGAATATCGACCGGGAATTTTCGGTGGAAGAAAATATCACGGATATCCCGCGTGGAAGGATACCCCGCCCCCAAAGCCAACAACTCCTCGACGACTCGGGACCTCTCGTATCGCCTCACCTCGGGTTCCAGTTCGACGCAAAGCACAGGACGCGATGCTGATCCGTCAGGAACACCGACCAGAGCAGTCCGGCGCACCTGAGGATGACGGTCGAAGATCGCCTCGCAGGGGATGCTGAACATCGTTCCATTGCTCGCTTCGACACGGTCAGCCTTTCGACCGCAGTACCAGAGCCGACCGTCTGCATCGAAATAGCCAACATCTCCCATTCGGTGCCACAACTGGCCCGAGGCATCTTTCATCTTGGCGGCCCGAGTCTCTTCGTCCAGATGATAATACCCACGGGTGACCTGAGGGCCCGTGACGATAATCTCACCGATTTCCCCCTGCGGAAGTTCGCGCTTCGACTCATGAACGGCAAAGGCCTGCTCGGAGATCGCAAGGATCCGAACTTCCACCGAAGGGACCGGGCGCCCGACACAAACTCCAGCGCCCTGATCGGTCAGTTCCCCGGTCTCTCCCAGAACCTCATCGCTGCCAATGCAGGATACGGGAAGACATTCGGTGGCCCCGTAAGGCGTCAAGACGCGGGCCCCGTCAGGAAGCACCTGAAGAAAACGCTCCATGATCGCCGCAGAGACTGGAGCACCCGCCGAAACGACCCGCCTGAGAGTCGAGAATCGCATCCCATGCGCAATTCCATAACGCCCGACAGTATCGAGGAGCGCTGGCGAACCAAAAAGATTCGTCGCCGAAAATTGCTCTGCTGCAGAGAATATCCTTCGTGGGTCAACGGATCCGGGACGAGTCGGGTCCATATCCGGGACGACCGCGGTCATTCCCAATGCAGGATCGAAAAGTGCAAAGGGCGGGAAAGTTGGCAGATCGACCTCACCCTGCGGGTGCCCGGCAAGTTCACGGATGGCCTCCACCTGCGCTGCGAAATTCTGATGCGTATAAAGCACGCCCTTGGGGGCACCGGTGCTGCCGCTGGTAAAGAGAATCGCTGCGAGATCATCGCCGTTGGTATCAGCCACCGGGTAGGCTTCTTCCGACAGGCCTTCACGACAAAGGCCGGCCAGGGTCGTCTCTCCCGGAGTACCCAGACGGCCAACCGTCACCCGGATCCGAATCGTACGGCGGCCCCAACCGAACAGGCGGCAAGCCAAACGTGCACGGGGAATCCCGACAAAAGCCTCCGGCTCGGCGTCGGAAAAGCAACGAGACAGACGGCGCAAACCAATTCCCGGATCGACCACCACCGGCACCGCACCCATCTTCAACAAACCGAGCATGAGCGCGAAAAAGCTGCGATCGGGCGGCACCA
>DLYX01000282.1 GCA_003447545.1 Deltaproteobacteria bacterium
GCCGTCAAGAATTCGCGCGCTGTTGTCTGCACGAACTTCTGATCGTCCGAGAATTCCAGATTCATTTCTTCTCTCCCTCGACAGCGACCGCTGTCCGGAGACCGCAAGTACGCAAGTTGGATTACCGAAAGGAGTTTATCTGAGAAATCTCGGAGCGCACGTTGTCTGAGAGGAGATTTCTGACTGTTCAGCCGTTATCCGCTCAACAAAGGCTCCCGAATGGCGTGCGACGCGGTTTCCGGGCGGCCGCAGCCCGGAAAAGCGACCGGAATCCGGGGCCAGGGAATACCTTTGATGAGAATCTAGCGGCAGAGGACGACTGAATTCCCGTTCCGCAGCGAGCAATAAGGACCGGGCTTTGCGGCCGAAAAAGCCATCTCCGCGCAAACAGCGGCCATCTCGGGGTCGGGGTCAAGAGTGAGCGTCGCCATGAGCGGCAGCTGCATTTCGGGGAAGGCAAAGCTTCCCTTTGCACCCGTGCCCTTGAAAGCGATTGCGTTCGGATCTCGCCCTGTACGCTTCAGAATCACTTTCTGAACTGCTCCGGCAATCAGCTCTCTGGAACGAAAACGATAGCCGCCGTTTTTCAAGGGAATCCAACCGCTTCGCGTAACAGGACTGAAGGCGCCGCCCGGGATCGTGGCATCGACCACCGATGCCCCATTGGCATCCTCGACAAGGAGTCTGACGCCATTGTCACGCGGATCAAAAACAGGCGGGGCATCGAAGACCATGAACCCTTTGAGGAGGAACTTGTCGTCGCCGTCGCCGGTTGTCAGCTTCGAGATTTTGACCTGAGGAGAGATCGGCTCGCCGGACGCGGTGCAGATATCGCAGAAATCACCATCACCGTCACCGTCGCTGTCGGTCTGGTCCGGATCGAAAATGTCCGGGCAAAGATCCTGAGCGTCACAAGTACCATCTTCATCTGCGTCGGGGAGACCCGAGTCATCCGGACACGATGCGTTCGCGCCGTCGCAAACCTCGGCGACATCGCAGGCACCCGACGAGGCACGACATTCGACACCGGCGCGGCCCGGCAAGTGAGTGCAGGAACCGGAACCGTCGCAGCGATCTTCGGTGCAGAAAATACCATCGTCCGGACACGGATCACCTGCGGCAGCTTCCAGATCCGCGGGGCATGCATGGTTCAGACCGTCACAGAATTCTTCGGCATCACAATCATAGGCACTGGAACGACAGCTTGTCTCGCTTCCATATTTTTGATCGCTCGGACATTGGTTGCCCACGCCATCGCAGACCTCCGCCACGTCGCAAATCCCGCCCGCGATCCGGCACGTATCCGTTCGCTTCATATCGGCAGGACAAAGACCGCTATCGCCCGAACAGACTTCGGCCAAATCGCAATTCCCCTGCAACCCCCGGCAAAGGCTGCCTGGCAACTCGAGGGCATCGACCGGGCAATCGTTTGAAGACCCATCACAAAATTCCTCGACATCGCAACTGCCCACAGCCGATCGGCAACTCGACTCGCTCTTTGCATCCGCAGGACAGCTCTCGGCGGTCCCCGAACAGTATTCCGCCGGATCACAAATGCCCTCCGATATTCGACAAGCGACGCCCGAACCACGAAAGCTGCAATCCTCATTGCAGCAAACCTCAAAACCGTCGGGCCCACTTTCGCAGGCTTCGAATTCATCGAGAATCCCGTCGCCGCAGCGCTCCTCGGTGCAATCGGCTCGACAGCCGTCTCCGGGGACCAGATTCCCATCGTCGCATTGCTCCTCTCCGACGAGAAGGTTGTCGCCACAGACTTCGGGCAACATCACGCCGCTGGGTGGCTCCCCAACATTATTATTATTGCGACCCCAACAATATGCGATTCCACTCTCGCGAAAGCCACAGTTGGTCTGCCAACCCGCGGCCAAAGCAACGAACAAGCCTTCCGGATCTTCATTCTGTTGATAGCTCGCCGACCCGAAGCAACGAATGCGGCCGTCCAGAGTCAGACCGCAGGTATGCTTGTCGCCCACTGTAATCGAGGAAAATTTCTCGCCCGACGGGACTTGTAGCTGGCCATCGCCATCGGCCCCCCAGCAAATGGCGTCATCGTTCTCCAAAAGAGCGCAGCTGCTGCGGCCTCCGGCAGCGACCTGCACAAAGCTGCCCTCGGTCGGGGCATCCGTCCTGCCGTAAAGAGCAGAACCCCAGCACTCGATTGTCTGATCAGCGCGAATCGCACAGCCGTGCGAGTGGCCAATCCCCATACTGATAAATGAACCGGCCGGTGGTGTCGCCTTGCCGCTGGTATTGCTCCCCCAACACACAATCTCCCCGCCATCCTCGGGACGCTCGAGCGCACAGGAATGCTCGGAGCCAACCTGAATATCGGCGAAAGCTCCCAGAGGTGGGGTTGCGCGGCCGCTCCCGTCGTTGCCCCAGCAAGAAAGTGAGTTGTCCAACCGCTGCGCACACGAGTGTCGATAACCAGATACGACTTTCTTGAAATTACTCCCCTGCGGGGCCAGCAGCTGGTCGTGCGTATTGTTCCCCCAGCACTGAATATCGGAGTCTCCATCCAGCAAGCAGCCGTGATTCCCACCAAGCGAAATCCGATCGTTCTGGGTCACCGGACAGGTGCTGGGCTCACCGAAACAAACCCTCTGTGCTTCGACCTGGCAGGCACTGTCACAGCCGTCCCCGGAAAATAGATCCCCATCATCGCAAGTCTCGCCGACGGTGACGATCCCGTCACCGCATGTGGCGGCAGCAAGGGCCGGCGAGAGGCCGACCGCGAGGAGGGCGAAACACAAAGTCATCCGGACGCGCTTGCAAAAGATCGTTTTCATGGGGTTTTCCTGAGAGCAGCGGGCGCAAAAATCACGCCGGTATTTATATAAAAAAGCAGATCCTCCGCTAATTACGCAACAGAGAAATTGGGGAATTCACGGCCGCCGGAAAAGGAAAACATAGCGTTTTCCCTATCAGGCGCGCTCCCGAAGGTGCCTTTCCACGAGCGATCTCCAGATCTCGGGGTGGGTTCTCTGGGGGCTATGCCATGCGCCCTCGATCCGCTCGAGGCGCGCCCCGGCGATCCCTTCGGCGAGGTGCACTGCCGCCGGAACGAAGGCCGTATCTTCAGCACCAACCATCACGGTGGTCGGAATCCGGATTTCGCCGAGTCGGTCCAAAAGAGAAGGACCTCCAAAAACCTCGGGAAAGAGAGCAATAAAGGCTTCCGGATCCATCCGGCTCAGGCGCGACTCCTGATTCGCCTCGAACCACGCGTCTCCAAATATCTCGCGCATCCGACGTGATTCCGGCAAGGGGGGCATTTTACGGTTCATCGCGAGAAGCCCTTGCGACCGGACCAATCGATCCAGGCCCGATGGGAGCCCGTCACCTCCCAGACTCTCGGCGGCCGTATCCATCAACACCAGCGAGCGAAACATCGCGGGACGAAGCAGAGCGCAGCGAAGAGCCACCATGCCACCCATCGAATGTCCGAGAAGATCCACCGGGCCCTCGGCCACCTCCTCGAGAAATGCCAACAGATCATTGGCCAGAATCTCCAGAGAGTAGGCCTCGGTGGTCCCGAAGTTCGTCGAGTCGCCATGCCCGCGGTGATCGGCTGCGATCACACGGCGAGACTCGGAAACCCCGACCAGATGATCCTCGAAATCAATCCGGGCACCCGTGAAGCCATGGACCAAAACCAGAGTGTCCGGTCCCCGGCCATGTTCTTCCCAGGCGATATTCACTTCACCAATGCGGGTGGTGTCATCCATGGATCAAGGTGTCCCCTGAGCAAAGAAGGACGTCAACCTCTTGGTGCGGCAAAGACTTCCTGCGATAGGTTGGCCCCATGGCATACGTGACAATTGAAAAACCGATCGACCACGTCTCTCTGATCACTCTCAATCGACCCGAACGCATGAATGCGATGTCATTTGATACCGTCGGGCCGCTCTACGAAGCCTTCGCCTCGGTGGCCGCCGACAATGATACTCACTGCGTGATCCTCACTGGTGCCGGAAAAGGGTTTTGTGCCGGATTGGACCTCGAGGACCATGGCGTACCGCCCAACGCCGAGGGATTGACCATGTCACGCATTGCCATCCGCGCCATGGAATATATGTCGGATTTGGTGCCTACGATGCGAGCCATGCCCCAACCCGTCATTGCGGCGATCAACGGCCCGGCCTACGGCGGCGGTATGTGCCTTCCACTGGGGGCCGATATCCGAATCGCTTCCTCCTCGGCCCGCTTCCGCTCGGCTGGTGTCACCAACGGATTGGCGGGGACCGAACTCGGGGTCAGCTACCTACTGCCGCGTTTGATTGGCGCCTCGCGTGCTTTCGAAATGATCCTCAGTGGACGCGTCATCGAGTCGGCCGAAGCGCTCGAATCCGGCCTGGTTTCGCGCGTCGTGCCCGACGAAGAACTTTTGCCGGCGGCTCTGGCTCTGGCCGAGCAGATTACCGGGTGGAGTGCCCACGGAGTGGCCATGACCAAGAAAATTCTCTGGTCCAATCTGGAAGCGGGCAGTCTGACCAATGCGATCGACTGCGAGAACCGGAACCAGTTGCTCGTCAGGTTGACCACCGAGAATCTCGCGGAAGCGATTCGGGCACGCCGGGAAGGTCGCAAACCCGACTACAAGGACTGACCTCGAGAGCGAATGCCTTCCGACCTCAAGCCCCTGGCGGGAGAAATTGATAGGACCGATCCGAACGATCCCGCGCAACTCCCGAATCCGTTCGTCCTGAATCGAGGGTGCGAAAGCTCTGCATATCGGCGATATGGACCCGTTCCCTAATTCTCAACGAGCTACCCTCTCGGACCCAACGATCGAGGTATCGGCCTCTCGAGACCACTTCGACTTGAGCACCCAGCTCGTCCGGAAGAGTCCAGAGATTGACCGTCACATAGGCTTCGCTCGCTACGTGCTCGCCATCGCACTCGATCTGCACATTGGCAATCTGATGGGAATGGATTGCCATCAAGGCATGGGTCTCCCAGAGGTATTTCCGCAGTCCGACGGCATCGCCCCGATAGAGGCCTGCATAATCGATCACTGCCTCCGCATGCCAAAGTCCGTCAAAAATCTCCTCGTCCATCCGGTCCAGCGCACGGCAGTAAGAGGCCAATGCATCCAGAATTCGCTGGCGGGTGATCATCTCTTCGAGTTCCATCCCGAACCCTTCCCATAAATACGCCGCGGTGTCGTCCGAGTCGATTCCTCGCGCCAACCATTGACGAGGAATTTCGCGAAGGGTTAGAAATCAATGTGTGCGTTTCCCCAACAAAGGATCGGAAAACCAATGAAGATTTTTGACAGCATGGGACCCAACCCGCGCTTCGTGCGTATGTTTGTGATCGAGAAAGGACTCTCCATTCCGGCTGAGACTGTCGATTTGATGGCTGGCGAGAACCGCAAGGACAGCCACCTCGCCCGCAATCCGGCAGGCCAGCTCCCCTGCCTCGAAACGGATACGGGCGCGATGGTATCGGAGATCACGGCGATTGCGGAGTACCTCGAAGAGATGCAACCAACGCCGGCACTCATCGGGAACAACGCCGCTGAACGCGCCGAAACTCGAATGTGGACCCGTCGGATCGATCTCAACATCTGCGAGCCATTGGCCAACGGCTTTCGCTACGCGGAAGGATTGGGACTCTTTCAGGAGCGCATGCGCACGATCCCCGAGGCCGCCGAGGGACTCAAGGCCCTCAAGCACGACAACCTAGCCAAGCTCGATCAATGGATGGCCGGGCTGGAATACGTCTGCGGGGATCGGCTGACCATGGCCGACCTCCTGCTTTTTTCCTTCCTCGATTTCGGAGTCCTCGTCGGACAGCCGCTCGATCCCGAGCTGAAGAATATCGGCGCTCACTTCAAACGGATGTCGGAGAGGCCGAGTGCCGCCGCCAGCCTCGAGCCTGCGGCCGACGGCGGCACGATCGGATAAAAGCGTCAGACAGGGGGCCATTTGGGCGCACGTTTTTCCAGAAACGCCATCATGCCTTCGGTCATCTCGGGGGACATGATCTCCCTTTGCAGCAAGCGAACATCGTAGGCTGGCAAGCGGCGATTGATATCGTCCTTTGCCAGCATGCGAGCTCGTGGACCGGTTTGTCGAACGATGTCCAGAACGCGCTCGGTCTCGGCCTCCAATTCGTCATCCTCGACCGTTTTCGCAACGATCCCCCACGCATCTGCTTCGTCAGCCGAAATTTCAGCGGCGGTCAACATCATGTATTTCGCCTTGGCCAGTCCGACAAAGTACGGCAGGCGCGCGCTCATATGCGGGTCCGGGATGCCGCGCAGCAATTCCGGGACGCGAAAGGTCGCACTCTTCCCGGCAATCGTGATGTCGCTGAAGAGGACCAGGTTCAAGCCGCCCGCATGGCATTTTCCCGCGACCGAGCAGACGACAATCTTGCGGCATCGTTCGAGGTGGCGAAATGGATGATGGTCCGTCGGATCAGGTTCGGACATCAAGGCATCGCGGTTCTCCATCTCGCCGGACATATCCCCCCCAACGCAGAACCAGCCGTCCATACCCTTGATGCACATGGCATCAATTTCGGGGGTCTCGTCGGTCATCACCAAAGCTTTCTTCAGACCGCGGTACATATCCTGGGTCATCGAGTTCCGCTTGGCCAACCGGTCAATCCTGACGTGGAGGACGCCGCGGTCCAGATGGGCGTGGAGGTATTGGGTTTCAAGATCAATTCTATCGTTCATGAAGTTCACCTTTCTCGCGCTTTGCTTAACACCGATCCGCGCGAGAGAACGATCCCTCGATTCAAGAAAGTGGCACCGGCAGAGCCTGTTGCTTACCCTCCTCAAGCAGGCGGCTGGCCAAACCATCTTGGTACCCACGCCCCCAAAGGAGAAATCATGCCCATTCGCTTTGACGGAAAAGTAGCCATTGTCACAGGTGCCGGAGGCGGTCTCGGTCGCTCGCACGCACTGCAACTCGCCGAACGCGGCGCCCTCGTTGTCGTCAACGACCTCGGCGGAGCGGTGGATGGCTCTGGAGGTTCCAGCGAGGCCGCCGAAAAAGTGGTCGCGGAGATCAAGGCGGCCGGAGGGCAGGCTGTCGCCAACGGCAGTTCGGTCAGTGACCGCGCCGGTGCCGAAAAATTGATCGACGACGCCGTTTCAGCTTTTGGACGCATCGATATCTTGATCAACAACGCCGGCATCCTGCGGGACCGGACCTTCAAGAAGATGACGCTCGACGACTTCCACCTGGTCGTGGATGTCCATTTGATGGGAACCGTCTACTGCACGCACTTCGCGTGGGAAAAGATGCTTGGGCAAGGTTACGGTCGTATCGTCAACACGACCTCTTCCTCGGGCCTCTATGGCAACTTCGGCCAGTCGAATTACGGCGCCGCCAAGATGGGCGTTGTCGGCCTGATGAATGTTCTGAAGCTCGAGGGTCAGAAGTCCAACGTCCATATCAACACCATCGCTCCGACGGCCGGGACTCGCATGACCGAAAATATCGGCTTCCCGAAAGAGGCTTTCGATGCACTCACCCCCGAACTGGTCTCACCTGCAGTGCTCTATCTGGCGAGCGAAGATGCGCCCACCGGAACCATTATCCAAGCCGGTGCAGGCTATTATGCGAAGGTCGCGATCGTGGAAGCGACCGGCGCCAAGCTGGGTGCGGGTGCGACCGTAGATGATATCGCCGAAAATTTTGAAGCGATTTCTGATCTTAAAGATGCTGTCCCGATGAACGCGGGCGGTGACGTGGTCGCCAAGATTTTCGGGTGAACCTTATCTCTTTCCGCTCCGGCGCTTGGTACGCGCAGTCGCCGGAGCGGCGAGAGGATCCTCCGGCCACGGATGCCGTGGATAACGGCCGCGCATTTCCCGACGGACTTCCGGGTAAGTCTGCTCCCAGAAATTCCGTAGATCTTGGGTCGTCTGCACGGGTCGTCGGTTGGGCGCCAGCAAAGAGAGCGTGACCGGCTGCCCCGCCCCAACTGTCGGCGTCTCGGACAGACCGAAGAGTTCCTGCAGCTTGACGGCGAGAACAACCTCCCCATCGCTCCGGTACTCAAGTCGTATCGATCGACCGCTAGGCACCGCCAGACTCTCCGGCGCGCCCCGCTCGAGTTGCTGGCGAAGGCGGTGCGGCAGGAGAGGCAGGAAATCGTCCGGGGGCATCTCCCCAGCATTCCAAAACTGTTCGGCGAGTGCCTCGAGAGGAATCAGCCCCCCCGCCACACGAGCACGGGCCTGCAAATGAATCTCCGCTGAACCGGGAACTCTCTTTTCCCAGGCCTCCGACAGCAGGCGAGCCGCCTCCTCGGGCACAACTGCGGTCGGCCTCTCCGTCAGAACAAGCGCCCCAACCCGCCCTTGAGCGACAGCGCGGACCTTGTGCGTCCGCGCGTCCAGACGATGGAGAACGATTTCCTCGTCGGCTTTGATCCACTCGCGCTCGACACGGCTCGCAATTTCGATTCGAGCTTCTGCGCCCTGCCTCCCCCGCGCCGACCGAACACCGATAGCCACCAACCACTCGGCATCCCGAACGCCACTACCCGGCCCCAGATGCGCACCGTGTCCCGAAGCGAGCACCAACCGATCCATGCCTGCTTCCCGCCGATGGGCCAGCCGATCCCGGTAGCCCGCCAGAAGGGCCCGGCGGAGGTGAGTCGCGTCCACCCCGCTGATTTGCGCGCCCGGCCGAGTCGCCGCCTCGGGCTTTTCCGGTCCAAGGATTTTTCCTGCGGTGCGGTGAATCTGTGCCGCGACTCGCTGCAGAGCCTGAGGTGCACGCGAGAAATTCTCCCTCAAGGAAAAGACATCCGAATCGGTCATCGCAACCGCCCCGCGACCACTCCGCTCGCGGCCTTCCGCAAGAATCGCGCAAATCTCGGCGGCCGCGCGTGTGGGCCCGGCCGCAATCAGAAAACGGCCGAGCCTCGGAGGCAGCCGCAAACGACGCATTCTCTCGCCTTCTTTCGTGAGCCTCCCCGCGTCGACAGCTCCCAATTTTTCGAGCAACTCCATGCCGGAATCGATAGCGCCGGGCAACGGGGCCTCCAGCCAACGAAACGATCGCGGATCCTCCGACCAGGCGAGAATCTCGAGGAGTGCAGGCGAGAGTTCCGTGCGGAAAATCTCGGGCTCGCGATGCTCCCGGAGATCCTGGCCCGGGTGCCATAGCCGCACCGCGGTCCCCGGTCCCGTTCGACCGGCGCGACCAGCGCGCTGATCTGCCGAGTCTACGGAGATCTGCTCGGGCAGGAGAGCATCCACCTCGCGTCGACGGTCATACCTCATGACCCGCGCCAGTCCGGAATCCACGACCGTCCGCACGCCGTCTACGGTGATCGAGGTTTCCGCAATATTCGTCGCCAGGATCACCTTGCGACGAGCAGTAGGCGCCAAGGCCGCGTCTTGCTGTTCGGCCGGCAGGGAGCTGTGTAACCGATGGATCTCGGTATCCCTGGACTCGCCCGCCAGAGCCGCGGCGACTTCCTCGATCTCCCGCATCCCCGGCAGAAAGCAGAGGACGTGACCCGAGTCCCGGGCAAGAGCCTCACGAACGGCCTCCGCTGGAGACTGCCCCGGCCGGTACACCGTGTCTATCGGATGCTGGCGAACCGGCACATCAACGATCGGGCAGCCGTCGAGAAAGGTCGCGTATAGTTCCGTATCCAACGTCGCCGACATCACGACCAACCGAAAGTCAGGCCGCGCCAAGGTCACTTGCCGCGCAAAGGCGAGACCGAGGTCCATGGCAGTGCTACGCTCATGAACTTCGTCGAGGACCAATGTACGGAATTCCGAGAGCAATGGATCTTCCTGCAGGCGCGCCAGAAGAATTCCTTCGGTCACCACCAGGATTTTCGTACGAGGACCAAACTTGCGCTCGAATCGGATTTGCCAGCCAACTTCTTCGCCGACCGCCCATTCATTCTCCTGTGCGATCCGGCGAGCGACACCGCGCGCCGCCACGCGCCGGGGCTGGACAAGCAGAACAGGCCCATCTCCGATGAGCGCCGGCGGAATTCGAGTTGTCTTGCCCGCCCCCGGCGGCGCCGTGACCACCAGCGCGGGCGACCGCTGCAGCGCTTTCCGGATTTCATCGATCCGTTCATCCACCGGTAGCGAAATTTTCGATCTGGACGACATCCGGTACCCCTGTCGGATTCATACGATTCCCCGGACAAGAGTGCCAATGCCGGAACTCTAATGAGGTGCTAGAAACATCGGTCTATGGCACTTTCCATTGGTATCGTCGGCCTCCCCAATGTGGGCAAATCCACTCTCTTCAACGCCCTGGCGGGAGGCGGTGCGGAGGCTGCAAACTATCCGTTCTGCACGATCGACCCGAATGTGGGCACAGTCCCCGTTCCTGATCCGCGAATGGACGAGATCTGTCGGGTAGTCGTGCCGAAAAGCATCGTTCCCACCACCGTGGAGTTTGTCGATATTGCGGGCCTGGTCGCAGGCGCGAGTCAGGGCGAAGGGCTTGGCAATCAATTTCTCAGCCACATTCGCAGCGTCGATGCGATCCTCAACGTCGTGCGCTGTTTCGAGAGTGAGGACATCACTCATGTCGCCAACCGGATCGACCCGCTCGACGATGTCGCCACGATTCACACCGAATTGGTGCTTCGCGACCTGCAATCCGTCGAGCAGCGTCTCGACAAGGGTCGAAAGGCAGCGAAAGGCGGCAACAAGGACGAGCAGAAACTTGTCGCCGTTCTGGAAAAAATCCAGGGGCCCATGGAGGACGGAACTCTTATCCGGCGGATTCCTCTCGACCTCGAGGAAAAAGAGTTGCTCGAGCCGCTCGATCTGCTGACCGCCAAGCCTGCGATGTACGCGGCAAATGTCAGTGAAGAGCAGCTCGAAGCCGGCCTGGAGGATCCCGTCGTACAACCGCTCGCCGCAATGGCAGCAGAAGAAGGCGCGGAGATCGTCGTCCTTTCCGCGCAAATCGAAGCCGAATTGATCGCTCTCGAGGCTGAGGAACGATCCGAGTTTCTCGAGAGCCTCGGACTTGCCGAAGCCGGTCTCGATCGTCTAATTCGGGGCGGCTATGCGCTTCTCGACCTGATCACCTATTTTACCGCCGGCGAAAAGGAAGTTCGGGCGTGGACGATCGAGCGCGGCACCCTTGCTCCGGGAGCCGCCGGCAAAATTCACACCGATTTCGAGCGCGGCTTCATTCGTGCTGAAGTTGTCCCCTGGGATACTTTGGTGGGCCTCGGCTCCGAAGCGGCCTGCAAGGCCGCCGGAAAGCTTCGCGTCGAGGGCAAGGACTATGAAGTATCGGATGGTGACGTGATGCATTTCCGATTCAACGTCTGAGGAATCGCGGCAGAGAAGCCCACTGGTTTCACCCCAAGCATTGGCTATGCTTCCACTGAATGACCCCGATATCCATGTACGCACCGCCAGAGCGCAGTCATACACTCGCACCGCTCGGCGTCGCACTTCAAGTCCACGAATGGGGCGACCCCGATGCCGCGCCCGTGGTCCTGGTGCACGGTTTTCTCGACCATGCCCGCGGATTTGATCCGATCGTTGCGCGACTGGCGCGAGACTATCGAGTCATTGCCTACGATGCCCGCGGCCACGGAAACTCCGGATGGACGGATGGTTACGCATGGCCTCTGGATGTGGCCGAGTTGCACGCAATCATGCGCTGGGCGGGACCGCCGTGCCTGGTGATCGGCCATAGTCGTGGTGGCGCATTGGCCACTGATGCGGCAACCAATCGGCCGGAACTCTTTCGTCGCCTGGTCAATATCGACGGCTTCGGACCGCCCCCGGAAGGCTTTGCCCCTCCGGGGTTTCCCGTCGATGACCGCACACCGGCCGAGAGAATGGGAGGTTGGCTCGACCAGCGGCGCAAGAGTCACCAGAATCTCGGCTGGCGGGCCTACCCGACATTGGACGATGTGGTGGTTCGACGCCAAAAACAAAACCCCCGACTGGGTGTCGAGTGGCTGAAGCATTTTGTGGCTCTCGGCGTACGCGAAACCGCAGAAGGGTTTGTATGGCAAGCTGACCCGTTGGTCACGCGTGGCTTCGGGCCCTTTCGATCAAACTGGATCGCGCGCCAATGGAAACACCTGAAGGTGCCCATGCTGGCGGTGATCGGAGAAGAACAAGATACCTGGGGCCCCTTGCCCGAGTCGGTCATCGGGCCGCGTCTGGACGCGATTCCTGACGTCACCCGTGCCAGTATTCCGAAGTCCGGTCATTTTGTGCATATGGAGGAACCCGACGCCTTCCTCGACCTCGTCGAATCCTGGGTCGAGCGATGAAAGGTTCAACGCCCCGAGAAAATCACAAGCTGCTCAACGGCAGAACCTCCTTGCATTTGAGTCATCTCCGCGAAGGTACGGGCACGCCCTTGCTTTTGTTGCACGAGTTATTCACCTCCAGCGATCGCTGGAGCGAGCAGGAAATTCTCTGGGAGGGTCCCGTCTGGGCACTCGACTTCGGCGGGCCTGGGACCTCGGACTGGCGCGCCGGCGGGGCCTAC
>DLYX01000537.1 GCA_003447545.1 Deltaproteobacteria bacterium
CCTTGGTCACGAGATCGTCAATCAGGACCCCGATATAGGCCTGATCTCGACCCAGCCGGAAGGGTTCTCTACCGCGAAGGCGCGCAACCGCGTTCATGCCGGCCATCAGGCCCTGCGCTGCGGCCTCCTCGTAACCGGTCGTCCCATTGATCTGACCTGCCAGAAAGAGCCCCGGCATCCGACGAGTCTCCAGCGAGTGACCGAGCTCGAGCGGGTCGATATAATCATACTCGATCGCATAGCCCGGTCGGACAATCTCCGCGTTTTCGAGGCCCGCAATCGAGCGCACCATCGGGATCTGTACCTCGAGGGGAAGCGCTGTGGAAAGACCATTTGGATAGATCTCGAATGTGTCGAGGCCCTCGGGTTCGAGGAAGATTTGATGGCGATCTCGGTCGGCAAACCGGACGATCTTATCCTCGATGGACGGGCAGTAGCGCGGTCCTCGGCTTTGGATTCCACCACCGTAAATCGGCGAAGATTTTAAATTTTCCCTAATTATATTATGGGTTTGTGGGTTAGTATACGTGATATGGCAGGAAATTTGGGTCAGGGGAATCGAGCGCGAACCGAAGGAGAAGGGAACCGGCTTCGGGTCGCCGGGCTGTTCGGTCAACTGGGTGAAATCGATCGTGCGGGCATCCAGTCGCGGGCAAGTCCCTGTCTTCAGACGTCCGATCGGAAAGCCGAGTTCGGCAAGGTGCGCGCTCAGGCCCTGCGATGCTGTGTCGCCGGCCCGTCCGCCTGCCTCCTGATGGCTGCCGATATGCATCAGGCCTCGCATGAAAGTGCCCGTCGTCAAGATCGTGGCCGATGCCCGGTAGGAGTCGCCGTCGCGAGTTTCGACGCCTACCGTCGATCCGTTCTCGACCAGAAGCCTCTCCACCATCGCCTCGCGAACCACCAAATTGCCGGTATTCAGCACAACCTGGGTCATCTGGCGTCGGTAAGCCTCCTTGTCCGCCTGCGCTCGGCTGGCTCGGACCGCGGGCCCCTTCCGCGTGTTGAGGGTCCGAAACTGGATTCCCGAGGCGTCGATGGCGCGCGCCATTTCGCCACCAAGAGCATCGATTTCCTTTACCAGATGTCCCTTGCCCACCCCGCCGATTGCCGGGTTGCAGGACATCTGCCCGATATGATCGATATTCGAGGTCAGCAGCAGCGTTTGCGCACCCATGCGGGCCGCCGAAAGCGCAGCTTCAATTCCGGCATGGCCGGCACCAACCACAATTATATCTAGACTTTTCAATTATTTACGATCTTTTCTACTTGCCGATGCAGAACTTTTCGAAAATTCGGTCGAGAACATCCTCGGGCGAGGAGAGCCCCACCAGCGCGTCCAGAGCTGCAGTTGCGGTCTGGAGTTCGCAAGCAACCAGATCCAGTCCCTCGTCGTTCTCGAGCAGCAGGCTCGCGGCGATAACGGCTTTGCGGGCGTCTTTCAGGGCTGCCTGATGTCGCTCTCGGGTGACCAGCACTTCTTCGCTCTTGTCTTCTGTCTTCCACGATAGCATTTCGAGCGCCTTCTGGCACAGGCCTTCCAGGCCGATCCCCTCGGTCGCGGAGACCGTCACGACCGCGTGGCGCCCAAGCGCATCGCTTTCCCAGGCCAGCGGTTGATCGCATTTATTGCGTACGATCAGGAATTTTCTCTCGGGCAAACTGTCGAGAAGCGCCCGATCCTGGTCGGTCAGGGGGTTCGAACCGTCGGTCACAACAAGGAGGAGGTCGGCGGCGTCGATCTGGCTTCGGCTCCGCTCGACGCCCGCTTTTTCCAAAGCGTCGGTGGTTTCGCGCAGCCCTGCTGTATCCGAGAGCAAGGCCTGCAGATTGCCCAGCGCCAGTGGTTCTTCCAGATAATCTCTCGTTGTTCCGGCGACATTGCTGACCAGAGCCCGGCTGCGTCCCAAAAGCGCGTTCATCAGGGACGATTTCCCGACGTTCGGCTTCCCGACCAACGCCAATCGGACGCCGTCGCGAGCCAGGCGACCCCGGTTGAAACTCTCGGCCAGGCGCTGGAGCTCCCGGCTGACCGTCTCGAGTCCCAGTACGAGCTCTCGGGCCGTTGCGGCAGGAATCTCGTCATCGGGGAAGTCGAGGTGGGCTTCGAGCAGAGCACGGTTATCCAGCAATGCATCCCTTTGTGCGAGGACTTTGCGGGATAGATTCCCCTCCAAAAGCTGCCAGGCAGCCTTCAGACCCGCTTCACTGGTCGCTTGAGCGAGATCGGCGACCGCCTCTGCCTGACAAAGGTCGAGACGCCCATTGAGGAAGGCTCGTTCGGTGAATTCGCCGGGTCGGGCTGCGCGAGCACCGGCGGAGAGCGCCGCGGCGAGTGCTCGCTGGCTAAGTAGCTGCCCTCCATGGCAGTGAATTTCCACAACATTTTCGCCAGTTGGGGACCGATCCGCATGCATGGGCAGGAACAGAACGTCGTCAATGGGGCTCCCATCGTCAGGAGACCGGAGAACCGCTCGACGAGCCCGGTGCGAAGCGCTGAAGTTTGGGGGAACCTCCTCGCGTCGCCCGCGGAGCATTGCGGCGGCGACTTCGAAGGACTCGCGTCCGCTCAGACGGAGAATCGCGATCGCGGCGGGGCCGGTGGCCGTGGCGATTGCCGCGATCGTATCTTCGGGATAGCCCGCCACCTGTTCTTTCCTGCCTCAGTCGTCCTCAGGTTTCCGGAGTTCGTAAATTCAGCCATTGCTGGCCAATCGTGAGGATATTTTGGGTCAGCCAATAGAGGGTCAGTCCCGCCGGGAAGTTGATGAACATGAAGGTGAATACGACTGGCATCAGCATCATGATCTTTTGCTGGGTGGGGTCCGCCGCGCTGGGGGTCATCTTCTGCTGGAGGAACATCGAAGCACCCAGCAGCAACGTCAGGACCGGGATCCCGTAGCCGGCAATCATCAATCTTTCGGGCGCAGCCAAGTCCGTGATCCAGAGGGCGAAGGGAGCGTGTCTTAATTCGATGGTGTTCTGTAGAAGCTGATAAAGTCCAAAGAAAACAGGCATTTGGAGAAGCATCGGGAGGCAGCCGCCGAGTGGATTGACCTTGTGGCGCTTGTAGAGCTCCATCGTCTCCTGAGAGAGCTTTTGTTGGTCGTCGGCGTAGCGTTCCTTGATTTTCTCCATCTCGGGCTGGAGTTTCTGCATTGCCTTCATCGAATCGAAACTCTTCTTGGAGAGAGGCCAGAAGACAGCTTTCACGAGGACGGTGAGCAGAATGATGTCCACGCCCCAGTTGCCGAAGATCCGATGCAGGAATTGCAGGATGTCCAGCAGCAGCAGGGAGATCGGACCGAACCAGCCGAGATTCAGGGCCTTTTCGTATTGATGGCCTGCGCCCTCGAGCAGAGATCGCTCTTTTGGCCCAAAATACAGTGTGTAGCCGGTTTCGGTGGGACCGCTGGCGTTGCGGGTGGTCACAATTCCCGCTTGCAGAGCTTTCGCGCCTCGTCTTCGCAGACGCAGGGCATCGGCACGCTCAGGGGCCGCTGCCGTCAGAAAGTAATGATCTTCGAAACCGGCCCAGCCGATTGTGCCGGTGATGGTTTCGGGTTCCTCGAAGTCTTCGCGAGGCGTGGACTCCAGTTTTCCGTCGATAAGCGCGGAAACGCCTTCGTATACGGTGCCATCTTCCTTCGGCTTGGCGCCGCGGCTCAGGGTCAAGGCGACCGCTGGCGGAGAACCATCGGGGCCATCCTGCGCGAGGGATACAGGAAGGGCGCTACTGCCGGGGACCCGCGTTGTCAGATCAATCGTATAGAGTCCGGCGTGGAACGTGAATTCCTTCTCGATCGGTTGGCCGCCGATCGTGGCCCGCAGAACCAGACGTCCCGTTTCGCCCGGGTTCACCGAAACGGAATTCTGGCTGGCGTTATAAAGGGTCGTCTGGTCACTCCATACGCGAGCGCCGCGCAATTCGATCCCCAGCGGATTCTCGATTTCAGGAGCGGGAACAACGAGCTCCAATTCGGGGCTCTCGGCGGATGAGTCCTCGCGGAAGTTTTTCAGAACGAAGCTCTCGAGGCGTCCACCGCGGGTATTCAA
>DLYX01000457.1 GCA_003447545.1 Deltaproteobacteria bacterium
GGACTGCTCGTGACGGGCCCGACGGGGACGAATGTGGGTGATCTCGTCGTGGCCGTGCGTTCGGCTTGAAGAAACAACGTTTTATAAATCTTGACCGTGTAATTTGAACGTTTTATGAGTTGACAAATCTCGCTTAAAATACTAGCGTCCGAGTCGATTCAGCAGGGGGTCGTGGTTTAATCCCGGATTTTCATGGAGGAATATCGATCTTCCTGAAGGCACAGAGCTCCCTGTAGAGTGTGACGTATTCATTTTCAGAAATCCCCCGCGGAAGGGTCACGACGCATGCAGCAAAATCTCCCCGACAAGAAGGCCATGGCCGAAATGCTCGATGGTTATGGCTTTGGACGGATCCAATCAGTCGCGGAAGCGCCTCAGCCCTGGGCGCCCAATACCAGCGGGAGGCGAGACGTTCTGGTCGCAGCCGGTCGTCGCAAATACATTGTGCGCTTCGAGGCCGCTCGCCCCGAGGTGGATTTGCGGCGCGAGGTGGATTTGCAGATCTTTCTCAACAAGAACGGTTTCCCGTGCCCGCAGCCGCTTCCGGATCGTAATAGCCGTCATTTGAAATCCGTTGGTGACGAGGTGGTGGTTGCCTATCGGCATATCGACGGGAGAGTTCGGAATTCCGAAGACCTCACACACGCCCAGATCGAGAATATCGGGAAGTCGCTCGCCGAACTCCATGTGATTGGCAAGGGCTACAAAAAGGGTATCGACTCGCGGTTCAGCTACGCGCGAGTTGCTGAATCCTACGGTCAGATTCGCAACGGCTTGCCGCCCTATTTCAAGAAGATCAAGCGGACATTCGATGAAGAGGTCGAATATCTTGGCGGTTATCTCGAGGGAAAACTCCCCAAGGGAGTGATCCATGGCGAAATGCTCGACGAGGGAATCCTTCTCAAGGGTGAACGTCTCGTCGGGATTCTCAACTTCGGGGCTGCTTGCCGAGGCAAGCTGATCTATGATCTCGCGTGTGCGATCAATGCTGTCTGCTTTATCAAGGGCGCCTATGATCTGAAGCGATTCGAAACTCTGATTGCCGGCTACGAGCAGGTACGGACGCTTTCGCTGGCCGAATGGGACGCATTCCCCAACGAATTGCGCTTCTCCGCCTTGCGGTTCTCGATCGCCTTTCTGGTGGACCTGGCACGCAGGCCCGATGCCGAGGATTGTCTGGCGGCGATCACCGAAGAGCGTGTCGGACAGAAAGACCCCGAGGCCGCCGTGACACGCAAGATGATCGGCTTCGAGAAATACCTTGCCCGGCTGCAGATTTTACGCCGCGAGCGCGATGGCGGCATGGAGCCCCTGCTCCTCGCGATGGCGACCGGCTACGATTACCGACGCTACCAAAAAGTGAAGGCGACCACGCGGGCGGCCAAGGCAATCAAGTAGGTTGAGGTTTTTGTGGTCGACCGTATTGGTTGGCCCGGATTTAGCCGGTGTCACGATCCTCTCGTGGCCCTCCGGCTTGAGGGGGCAGTATGGCTAGGAACCAGAAAAGATTTCTTCTGGCATCATTGATTTTAGTTTTCGCGCAGGCCTGCAGCGGCCCGATGGTTCGCGTCGATTTCGATCCCGCCGAAAACTACGAGGCCATGAAGAAATGGGCCTGGCTGCCGGCCGGTGAGAGTGATCCGAAAAACCGCAAGGACCGCAACGATCTGATTGAGCGTCGGATTCGGTCAGCGATCAGCCAGGACATGACCAGCAAGGGCTACGCCAAGGCCTTCACCGACGATGCTGATTTTCTCATCGCCTATGACACCGTCGTCGATCAGAAAACTTCGGTTACTTCGACCCCGGGCTACGTCGGCACCAGCATGGGAGCTTATCCCGGCTATGGATACGGCAGGGCCGCCTACTCACCCTACGGCTATGGCCGGTATGGCGGTTATGGCTACGGGGTCGCGATACCGCCCCAACAGACCGTGCGCAGCTATGACGAGGGGACACTGATCATCGATTTCCTCGACCACCGCGATATGAAGTTGTTCTGGCGTGGCTCGTTCTCGGCGAAGCTCTCCCGCCATCCCACGCAACAGTCCACGACCGACACGATTCAGGATGCCGTCAAGCGGATTCTTGCCAAGTTTCCCCCGGAGTGAGCGGGTGGTCTAGAAAGACCACCAGGGAAAGTCCGTCTCCCCGCGACCGGCGATCTCGACGTTATAACGATCGAGGATCGTGCCTTGCGAGCGTTCGAAGCGCGCCAGCGAGTTGTTGTAGTCGATCACTGAGCGAATCTCGGCGAGCTTGGAAGCCGCAACGTCGTTCTGGAACTTGAGAAGGTCGGTGGTAGTGGCCATCCCGACATCGTAGCGTTTCATCTGGTTGCGCAGGTTTTCTTCGCTCAGCTCGCGAGCCAGACGCGTTGCCGACATCCGTTGGACATCGGACTGCACATCGCCGAAAGCCTGACTGACATCGAGAGCGACATCGGAGATCTGTTGGCGATAGCGCGCCGACATCTGCTCTCTCTGGATCCGTGCCTGACGGTAACCGGCTTCGGCGGCGGCATTCCCGATGGGCACCTCGATTCGCACCCCTGCGGTATAAGAGTAGTAGTCCCCGCCGACCATTCGATCGAGTGCTTTGCCATAGCTGCCGGCGAATTGGTCGTTGTAGGGCTGGCCAGTAAAGTCGTTGATGCCCGGACGGACGGTGCCGCCGAGACCGTTGAGGCCACCGGCGCCATAGACGTCCAACCGAGGCAGAACCTGGTTCTTGTTCAGGGCGACCCGCAGGTCGCCACCCCGGACCGCAAGACGAGAAGCCTCTATTTCCGGTCGCTTTTGCATGGCGACCTCGATGGCGGCGCCGAGTTCGGGAAGTTCTCTGGGGGAATGGGTGGGGGCTTCCACCGGCTGGACGCGTCGGGGGAAGAATTCACTTTGGCCCGGCAGGTACACCATGTTTTGGAGATTACGTTTGGCGTGCTCGAGTATATTCGCTGCGACGATTACGTCTTCGTTGCGGCGTGCGGCCTCGGCTTCGCTTTCCTGAACCGCAACGGGCGGCAGGACGCCGACGTCCACCCGGGTTCGGTTGTCCCGGACGGTCTTGAGGGCCAATTCAAAGGAGCCCTGCAGGACATCGAGGCTCTCTTCCTTGAGCACGACATCCCAATACGCGCGGATAACGATGGTGATGAAATTCGCGACATTGGTCCGGTAGCCCTCGACGGCTGCATCCGTCGACGTTTCGGCCAGCCGGATGCGCAAGGTTGAGAAATACAGGCCGAAGTCGCGCAGCAGCGGCTGGTTGATGGTCAACGAGGCCTGCGGTGTCAGGGTTGGATTGAGATCGAAGAAGGTGTTGTCCGTGGTGAACTTTCGGTTGGTCCATTGGGCTTCGATAAAGGCGCCTGTGCGGACCATCTTCCGCACCGAAAGATCCCAATTGGTAGAATACTGCTGGAGAACGTTCGCGCCCTGCAGAAGGCTCGATGAGGGCTCGGCCAATCGGCCGAAATTTGCATCGCTTCCAAGGATCGGGTCGAATTGAGCAGTGGCTGCCAGAATCCCCTGCTCCTCGAAAAGCGGTTGAAGGGATTCGCTGAGCAGTCGGGGGTTGTGAGCCAAAGCTGTCGTGACCACCTCGCGTAGCGTCAGGCGCGCTGGTTGCAGCGGGTTGCCCGGAACGACCGGCAATCGCTGCTCGCGTGCGGGATATTCCCACTGCGAGCTGAGCATGGCCCAGACCGACGGGTTCTCGATCAGCGCGGCCTTTTCGGCCGCGGTTGCCCCGGCAATCAGGCCGGATGCGGCGAGAGATTGATTCTCGGACTCGGCGACTTCAGCAGCAGCAACTGGCGAAGCGAGCGCCAGAATTGCAAGAGCCGTTGCCCCTCGGACGAGACGTTTCCATCGAAGTTGCATGGTAACCACACTTTTTCGGGTATCGGCGCCGGACGGGGATGTCAATTTCAGCGAAACGGCCGGCAGGTAGCGCGGGGCTCTGGGCGGCTCTGCCGGGCGATCTCTTGAACGCCTTTCGGGGTCTGTTAGCCAGTAGGGTGAGGAACCGATCGGCGTATTCCTTCGATTTCATCTACGGTTCCGAACCCCCCTCGCCGAGGGGGGCACTCTCTTTCCCGCGGCTGGCGAACGGCCTTGCAAGTCTTTTGAGGTTCATAAAATCGGAATGTCATATCGCGTTCTAGTTTCGGACAAATTAGCCCCCGAAGGGCTCGAAATCCTGGCATCCCGGAAGGATCTGGAACTGCATGATCGGCCCGGTCTGTCAGCCGAAGAACTGCTGGAGATCATTCCGGAATTTGATGGGCTGGTGATTCGCAGCGGTACCCGCGTGACCGCCGAGGTGATCGCGGCCGCGACCCGTCTCAAGGTCATCGGTCGAGCGGGAATTGGCGTCGACAATGTGGACGTACCGGCGGCCACCCGTCGCGGCATCGTGGTCATGAATACCCCCGGTGGCAACAATACGACGACAGCCGAACATACGATTTCTCTGCTGCTCTCGCTCGCGCGACATATCCCGCAGGCCTACGCTTCGCTGACCAACGGCAAATGGGAGCGCTCCAAGTTCACCGGGATCGAAGTTGCGGGCAAGACGCTGGGCGTGATCGGTCTGGGGAATATCGGTCGGATCGTTGCCGATCGCGGTGCAGGGCTGTCGATGAAAGTGATTGCCTACGATCCCTTCGTGACGCCTGAGACCATGCCGCTGGATGCCGAATTGGTCTCCCTCGATGATCTCTACGCACGTGCGGATTTCGTCACGGTGCACGTGCCGATGACCAACGACACGCGAGGCCTTATCGGGACCGAGGCTATCTCCAAAATGAAACCCGGCGTGCGCATCATTAATTGCGCTCGCGGTGGGATCGTGGACGAGAGCGCTCTGGCCGAAGGAATCCGTTCCGGCAAAGTTGCTGGCGCGGCGCTGGATGTCTTTGTCGAGGAGCCACCGCTGGGGAATCCGTTGTTGGAAATGCCCGAGGTGATCGCGACCCCGCATCTCGGTGCCTCCACGGGCGAGGCGCAGGTGAACGTGGCCATCGCGATCGCCGAGCAGGTATCGCACTATCTCGAGACAGGTGCGATTACCGCGGCCATCAATATGCCGGCCCTCACCTCCGAGCAACGCGAGGTTCTGGGTCCGTACCTCGAGCTGGGAGAACGACTCGGCTCGTTGGCCTCGCAGCTCGCCGCGAACGAGAAGGGTGCCGGTGCCGGGACTCCGGTGAAGGTCGGCATCGAGTATCGTGGCGACGCCGCTGACCTCGGGACCAAGACTTTGACGGCCGCCATTCTGCGTGGACTTCTGCGGCCGATTCTCGGAGACGATTTGAACTACGTCAGCGCGCCGGCCGTGGCCCGCGAGCGCGGCATCGATGTTGAGGAAATTCATTCCTCGAAACGAAGTGATTTCCGTAATCGAGTTTCCGTCAAAGTCGAGTTCGCCGGTGGTTCCCGCCACGATGTCGCCGGGGCCGTCTTTGCGAGCCGGTTCGGTCGAATTGTGAAAATCAATGATTTCTATCTGGAAGCTGTACCCGAGGGGATCATCTTGATGTTGCAGAACCGGGATGTTCCCGGAGTCGTCGGGAAAGTGGGCACTCTTTTGGGGGTCAATGGCGTGAATATTGCGCGCCTCGAGCTCGCTAGCGACGGGGATAGCGAGATGGCCGTTTCCCTTTTTCACGTCGACGACG
>DLYX01000389.1 GCA_003447545.1 Deltaproteobacteria bacterium
CCGTCCGTGGCTTGCGGAGGCACTATCGCAGCGTTTTCGGGCCGACGTCCGCCGTCGTCGAATCGATGAGCTTGCCGCGAAATACAAGGCGTCGATGAATCTGGATGCCTTCATCGCGGTCGTCCGATCGATCCATGCTCCCGAAGACCCTCGTGTGCGGGCAAGTCAGCCCTGAGCGGCCTCCGTTTTGGATGAGGTCGTTCTTCGGGCCAGAGGCCTGACCAAGAGGTATCCACTCACTGCTGCGGCGTCTGCGAAACCCGCAAGCCCTTTGTCGGAGCAACCAGGATCCTTTGACGCTCTGGCCGAGGTCTCCTTTTCGCTCCAAGCGGGTGATACGCTCGGTTTGATTGGGCGCAATGGGGCGGGGAAGTCGACGCTTCTGGGCGTGCTCGCCGGTACGATTCAACCCACGCAAGGGACGGTCGAGACACAAAGGCGTGTTGCCAGTCTGCTTGACCTCGGCACGGGGTTTCACCCGCTCGAGACGGGTCGTCAAAACGCCGAGAGCATGCTGTCGCTCTATTTGCGGATGTCGCGGCGGGCTGCGAGCGGGCAGTTGTCTGCCGTGCGCGAGTTCTCCGGGTAGGCGGATCGCTTTGAGGACCCCATCCGGACCTACTCCGATGGAATGCGGCTGCGGCTCGCGTTTGCGACTGTCTCGGTTCTGCAACCCGAGATTCTGATTACCGACGAAGTTCTGGTGGTCGGGGATGCCGAATTTCAAAACCGATGTGAGCGTTGGTTCGATGCGTTCCTCGCTGGCGGCGGGACTCTGGTTCTCTGTTCGCACGACCTCGGCCAAATAGGACGCCTCTGTCGTCGAGCCCTCTGGTTGGAGAATGGAGAGACTGCGGCGCTTGGTGAAACCGCAGACGTGGTCCGGGCCTACCGGGAGTCGTTGGGGGCCATCGATAACGACGACTCCGCGGCTGCGGGGGTAGAACACGACAGCGGCACGAAGTCCGGGTTGCCGTTTGAGGTGACCCGCTTGTCTCTGCGCGACACAGCGGGGAGCGAGTGCCACGAGCTGCCCGCCGGGAGCGCCGCGCGCATATCAATTGATGTGGCAGCGCCGGCTGGTGTTCCGAATGTCTTTTTGGGGATCACGACGGCAGAACTCGTCCCGGTATACGGCGTCGCCAGTGATATGGACGGGGTGCAGCCCGAAAAGATTGCGCCCGGCCTCTACCGGTTCGAGCTGAGCTTTCCGGATCTGCCGCTGCTGCCCGGAGGCTATCGATTGCGCGCCCATGCTCTCGATGAGACCGGAACGCGTCTGTACGATACTGTCCAAATCGAGTTTCGTGTGCAGGGCGAAATACCGCCGGGGCCTCGTGGGCTGGTCGGCCTGCCACACCGTTTTCTGCCACAGGAGCCAGCATGAAAATTCTGGTCGTTTTGGGGACGCGGCCCGAGGCTATCAAGATGGCGCCCGTGATTCTCGAGGCGCGCGAGCGCGGCGTCGAAACCATTGTCTGTGTCACAGCACAGCATCGCGAGATGCTGGATCAGGTTCTGGGTCTCTTTGCGATCCAGCCGGAAATCGATCTTGATCTCATGGAGCCGGATCAAACATTGGCGTCTCTCACCGCGCGTGCGCTGTTGGCTCTGGACAAAGTGCTCGCTGACATCGCCCCGGATTGGGTATTGGTGCAGGGCGATACCACGACCGCCATGGTCGCGGCCCTGGCGGCCTTCTACCGGAAAATTCCGGTCGGCCATATCGAGGCAGGGCTGCGCACCGGAGACCTCGCCCGGCCGTTCCCTGAAGAACTCAATCGACGACTCGCGGATGCCGTCAGCGGACGACATTTTCTGCCGACTCCACAGGCGCGCGAGAATCTTCTTTCCGAAGGTTTCGCTTCGGAAACGATGGCCGTGACCGGCAATACCGTCGTGGATGCGCTGCAATGGGTTCGCCGCCAGCCTGCTGTGGCAACCGCGGCCCTCGGACTGCCGGAGTTTGGCGCATCGGCCCGACTCGTTCTGGTGACGGCACATCGCCGCGAAAGTTTCGGTGCCGGGATGCAGTCGATCGCACGCGCGCTGGTGCAGATCGTCGACCAAAACCCCGATGTGCAGATGGTCTACCCGCTGCACCGCAACCCGAATGTGCGTCGGGTGATGGAGGAAGCACTCGGTGCGGTCGAGCGGATTCATCTTTTGCCCCCTCTGGACTACCTTCCCTTCGTGCAGTTGATGGCCGGAGCGACATTGATCTTGAGTGATTCGGGGGGAGTGCAGGAGGAAGCCCCCTCTCTCGGCGTGCCGGCGCTTGTATTGCGCGAGACAACCGAGCGCCCCGAAGCCGTGGCCGCAGGTGCGGTCCAATTGGTGGGGCTCGATGAGGAGACGATCGTGCGCGAGGCCAATATCCTGCTGCAGGACCCGGCCGCGCATCAGATGATGGCGGTGGCCGTCAATCCCTATGGCGACGGTCAGGCATCGGCACGAATTGTGTCCATCCTTCTCGACGAGCCTTGGGCGGAGTTCCGACCGTGAGCGCCCCGATGTGGTTGGGGGCCGGGCTGTTGTTTCTCCTCGGCGGTCTTCTCGGCTGGAAGCGGCCGGCCTGGACTCTGCCGGTCCTGATCGTTCTGATTCCCTGGCGGGTGCCTTTTTTCGAGGACTTCTATCCGGCGATTCCCTTTTTTCTTGGCTCTCTGCTCGGGCGCGGCGAGGCGATCGTCAAAATGCTGGCCGAGCAGCGTTTTTTTCTGATCGCCACCCTGTTGTTTCCGATCTGGCTGGTGGCCTCATCGGTTTGGGCATTGCAACCCGCTTTTGTGTCGGGGTTGTTGCTGAAATGGTTGGTGGTTGTGGGCGCGGCATGGCTGGCGGCCACAGACGAGAGTCAGGATCCGCGTCTGCTGGTTCTGGCGATGGTGGTTGCCATTGTTCCCCATGCTCTTTGGGCATTCTCCGAGCGGATGCATTGGATTGTGCCGCTCGGCGACCCCGCCGGCCTGAAGATGAGGGTCATCGATTTTCAGGATAATATTCGCGGCAAGGCGCTCTTCTGGCACCCGAACCGGCTTGCCGAATTTACCGAGCAATGCGGGTTGGTTCTGGTTGGCGCCGGCCTCGCCGGAGTATTGCCTCGGATGGCAGCTATGGGTGTCGTTGCGGCGTGCGCTGCCGCGTGGGCGACGGGTTCTACCGGCGGTATGGCGACTATTTTTGGCGGGGCTGTTGTCTGTGCCGGTTGGATGCGCATTTCTGACAAGGCGCGTCGGGATGCGATTCCTGTCCTGCTTGCCGCCGGCCTCGGCGCACTCTTGATCGGCGTATGGGCTTTTCAATCGCATGGCGGGATCGGGTCGAGACAGATCATCTTTGATTTTGCGCAGGAGCAGATTGCCCTGCGGCCGTGGCTCGGTGCGGGCGCGGGTAATTGGTCCTTGCTGGTCGGCGGTTCTTCTCTCGAGATCAGTCGTTTCTGGTTTCTCGGGCACGCGCACTCCCTGCCTTTGCACCTTTGGGTCGAACTCGGACTGCCGGGGGTAATCCTCGTTGCCTTTTTCTTCCTCGGGCCGGTGATTCGAGCGCAAGGTGCCTTTGCCCGAGTGAGCGGACCGTGGGCTGGCATCGGCACCGGGGCCAGC
>DLYX01000519.1 GCA_003447545.1 Deltaproteobacteria bacterium
CAGCGCGAGCGCTAGTGCCCTCGGGGCTCGGTTGGGGCGGTGCCGATATACCGGTGAGCGTTCAGAGGCCGGGGGTTGGCGTGGGCGTGGCTGTCGGTCCGATCTCAATATAGGAGGCGTCGGCAACCCCTGTGGTCAGGTTGACGGTGATGGACTGAACATCAACCGTTTCGCCCCGGGTGATATTCGAGAGCTTGTCTCCGGGGTCCTGAAGCGTGGCGAGTTGCGCGGTATCGAAGCGGAGATAGATGAAAACCTCCAGGGCGCCGGGGGATACCTTGGTGAGAGCGAAGTCCCCATTATCGTCCGGTTCTGTGTTGCGCCCTCCGCAATCAAGCGGCGGTGTCGAGGAGGGCCGATTGGTGCAGACAAGGACTCGCAGTTCGCTGTAGAGAGTCGACGGAATGGCACTGAAGATATCCCCGATGACATCGACGCTATTTTCGGGGTTGGGGGTCGGCGTGCTGCTCGGGTCGCAGCCCAGACAAATATCGCTGTCGCCACAGCCGCTCAGCGAAAAAGCGAGAAAAAATAAGGTGGAAAGGAGCAGGCCCCGGGAGGATTTCTTGGCATCGTTCACGCCCCCAACCTAAGGCGGGCGGACGTTCAGGTCAATCCGCGGCGCGCCGGCCATTGGCGAAGGTCGATCCTAATCGCTAGGAAAAAAACATGGCACGTAAAAAAATCTCGCTGATCGGCGCCGGTAATATCGGTGCAACCATGGGACACCTCTGCGCACTCCGGCAGTTGGCTGACGTTGTTTTATACGACGTGGTCGAGGGAATGCCGCAGGGCAAGGCGCTCGATATTACCGAGTCCGGACCAATTGACGGGTTCGACGTCTCGGTGACGGGATCGAACGATATCAAGGATATCGCCGGCTCCGATGTGTGTATCGTGACCTCGGGTCTCGCCCGCAAGCCCGGCATGAGCCGCGATGATCTGCTCGGTATCAATGCCAAGATCATCACGGAGGTCGCGACCGGGATCGCAGAAAACGCCCCGGGCGCTTTGGTGATCGTTATCACGAACCCTCTGGATGCAATGGTGACCCTGATGAAAAAGGTCACCGGCTTTCCCAAGGAGCGGGTCGTCGGCATGGCGGGCGTTCTGGATTCTGCGCGTTACCGGACGTTTCTTGCGATGGAGTTGGGCGTTTCCGTCCAGAGCGTGCAGGCGATGGTCCTCGGTGGCCACGGCGACGATATGGTTCCCGTGCGATCCGCCACGACCTGTGGCGGTGTACCTGTTGCCGATCTGATCCCGGCCGATCGCCTCGAGGCGATCGAGGAACGGACGCGCAAGGCGGGTGGGGAAATCGTGGGGCTTCTGAAAACCGGCTCGGCTTTCTACTCACCTGCAGCTGCGGCCATTCGCATGGCGGAGTCCTTCCTTGGAGACAAGAAGGAGATTCTTCCCTGTGCCGCCTATCTCGAAGGCGAGTATGGCCTTGACGGCATCTACATGGGCGTGCCCGTCCAGATTGGCGCCGGAGGTGTCGAGAAGGTGATCGAAGTCGCTTTGAACGAAGCCGAGACCGAAGAGGTCAAGGTTTCCGCGAGCCATGTGTCCGATCTGGTGGACGCCCTCGCGAAAGTTCTCGCCGAGTAAACCGAATCGTCATGCTTGAGGCGGCAATCGATTTCGGAGGAACTCTGACGAAAGTGATTGTCGCCTCGGGCGAGGACGAGACCCGGCGAACCTGTCCGGGTATGCCGAACCCGGACGAGACCTCGATCGCTGGGCTGCTGCGCGAAGCTGGCTGCGCCAATCCGCAAGAGCTGGATTTTCTCGCGGTCACCGGCGGACGCTCGGCCCGATTGGTCCTGAGCTGGGACGACGTTCCGGTCGTGGCCATCGACGAAGCCGAGGCGACGGCAAGCGGCGGTCTTCTCGGTGGTGCTGTGGCACCCGCGATTGTCGTCAGTATCGGCACGGGTACCGGAATCGTGCTTGCTCGGGAGGATGGCACTTTCGAGAGGCTCCTCGGAAGCGGGATTGGTGGTGGAACCGTGGTTGGCCTCGCTCGTCTTCTGGTCGGCGATCAATCCATTGCGAGATACGGCGCTCTGGCCGCGAGCGGATCTCTGGACCGCTGCGACCTGACGGTAGGAGATATTCTCGGGAGCGGTACGGGGCCGGTGCCAGCCGACGCGACAGCGGCTCATTTCGGACGGATCGGCCTCGCGGGTATGCCCTTGGCAAGCCGGGAAGATCAGATGGCCGCGATCGTGGGGATGGTCGTTCAGAATGCCGTCCGACTGGCGATCTCGGAAATGACCTCTCACGGCGCTTCTTCCCTGATCCTGCTGGGTGGATTTCTGGCCGAGCCCGGATTTCGGTCGGTTATTGACGCCCACCCGATGTTGCAGCGCTTTCCGGTTCCGATCGCCGAACCCCCCGAATACGCTGTCGTTCGAGGGGCGCTGGAAGCCGCGCGTCGCCTTCGGGCCAGTCCCTGAGGTCGGCGCCAAGCGGACGGTCTGCCAAAAGTGGCAGACCGCTCGGGCCTATGCGATTCTCACCAAGTCACGTGCGCAGGTCTATGCGCTGCCAATATCAGGAGTCGACCAAGACATGAATATCCATGAGTTTCAGGCAAAGGAGATCCTCCGGAAATACGGAGTCGCAACCCTTGAGGGACATGCGACCGATTCCGCCGAGGGTGCAGCGAAAGCGGTTGAAGACCTTGGGGGCGATGGCCCCTGGGTGGTAAAGGCCCAGATTCACGCTGGAGGCCGCGGCAAGGCTGGTGGCGTGAAGTTGGTGAACAGTGCCGCCGAAGCCAAGGAATACGCCGCTTCCCTGCTGGGTAGCACTTTGGTGACCCATCAGACGGGTCCCGAAGGCCGCGTGGTGAACCGGATTTTCGTCGAGCAAGGCTGCAAGATCGCTCGCGAGCTCTACCTCGGTCTGACACTGGACCGTGCCTCGAGCCTTTTGACCGTCATCGCTTCAAGCGAAGGCGGGATGGAGATCGAAGAGGTTGCCGCCAATACACCAGAGAAAATCCTTCGGGAACCAATCGTCCCGGAAGTCGGCTTTCAGGCCTATCAGGCCCGTAAATTGGGTCAGGCACTCGATCTGCCGACGGCGACCTGGGGCAAGCTGGCCAAGTTCCTCAAAGGGCTGTACGAAGCTGTGCTCGCAACCGATGCCGCTCTGGTCGAAATCAACCCTCTGGTCCTGACCGAAGATGGCGATCTGCTCGCTCTCGACGCGAAGATGGGCTTCGACGATAATGCGCTATTCCGGCACCCGGACGTGCGCGATATGCGAGATCCGAACGAGGAAGACCCGCGCGAGCAGGAAGCGCAGAAATATGACCTCGCGTATATCGCACTCGACGGAAACATCGGTTGTATGGTCAACGGCGCCGGTCTCGCCATGTCGACAATGGATACCATCCAGTACGCGGGCGGATCGCCGGCGAACTTCCTGGATGTCGGGGGCGGCGCGGATGCCGAGAAGGTCGCTGCGGCCTTCAAGATCATTCTCACCGATGACGCCGTCAAGGCAGTCTTCATCAATATCTTTGGCGGCATCATGAAATGCGATGTCCTGGCAGAGGGCGTCGTGGCGGCTGCCAAGGAGTTGGGGCTCACGGTCCCGCTGGTGGTGCGCATGGAAGGCACCAACGTCGATCAAGGAAAGAAAATTCTGGCAGACTCCGGATTGAACATCATTTCGGCAGTCGACATGCTCGATGGCGCTCGCAAGGCCGTCGCGGCAGCAGCCTGAAGGGGCGTTACGATGAGTATCCTGGTTGGAAAAGACTCCAAGGTTGTCACACAGGGCATTACCGGCTCGACCGGGCAGTTCCATACGCGGACCTGCAAGGAATACGGTACCAACATGATTGCCGGCGTGACGCCGGGCAAGGGTGGGGGCGATTTTGAAGGGATCCCCATCTTCAATAGTGTCGGCGAAGCTCGGGCCAAGACGGGCTGCAATGTCAGCGTGATCTACGTGCCGCCGCCCTTTGCGGCCGATGCGATCATGGAGGCCGCCGACGCCGGTGTCGAGCTCGCAATTTGCATCACCGAGGGAATTCCGGTGATCGACATGATTCAGGTCAAACGCTTTCTGGCGGGCAAGAAAACCCGGCTGGTCGGGCCTAACTGCCCTGGTTTGATTACGCCGGGCGAGGCCAAGATCGGGATCATGCCCGGTTATATTCACAAGCCCGGAAGGATCGGGGTCATCTCACGCTCGGGAACCCTGACCTATGAGGCCGTCCACCAGCTTACGCAGTTGGGCATCGGCCAATCGACGTGTGTCGGCATTGGCGGTGATCCGGTCAACGGCACGGGCTTCATCGACGTGCTCGAGTTGTTCAACGCTGATCCGAATACCGATGGCGTCATCATGATTGGCGAAATCGGCGGGACCGCCAG
>DLYX01000634.1 GCA_003447545.1 Deltaproteobacteria bacterium
CGCGGCCGAGACCTGGGGGACCGTGGGAAGCCGTTTCTCGTACCCCGCGGGACTGGACAAGCTCCTTCCAGGAGGATTGGTTTTCTGCGGCCCAATCGTGCTGGGGCTTGCCTTTCTCGGGACCATGTCGCCATCCCGAGATTCGTTCCGACCTGACTTACGGAAGGCCTCGATTTTCGCCTTTCTGCTGATATTGTGGAGCAGTCTCTATCGAACCCAGATCCCCGGAACCGAAATCCATATTCCTTCCCTGCTGAGCATCGTCCGGGCCGTGGTGCCCGGTGCAGATTCAGTTCGAGCCCTGGCTGCCGTGGCCAACCAGGCAGGCTTTCCCGCGGCGCTGCTTGCCGGCTATGGCGCACACGTGCTCCTGTCCCGCGTCAACGTTCGGCAGGCCGGAGTGCTGACGCTCCTGCTCGCTCTCCTGATCCTTGGCGTGCGCTCCTATGGTCCCGTCACGAGACCCCTCTTTGGACACCTGCTCCGGATCGACGCCATATCGATGCGACCCGCCGAGGAAGATCTACAGATCTATGGCAGCGATCTCGACGGTCCAATTCTGGAAGTCCCGACCTACTTCAAATCGGGCCAATTACAGCGTCTGGATCCGGGCCGATTCCTCCTGATGGGCGCCTGGAACCCCAAGGTCACGAGCACTTGCTACAATTCCTTCGCTACGCCTCTGCAGCAGCAGATCGCGGATATCGCGGAAACTCTTTCTGACCCGCGATCCGCTCAGGCCCTTGCGTCGCTGGGATTCCGAACGCTGGTCGTTCACGAATCAGCCGACCGGGCGATCCAGATGCCTTCGGACGCCGAGCTTGCCGAGGCGGGGTTCGACTTCATCTCCCAGGGAGAAACTGTGCGCGTGTTTCGCATGCCGGCGGCGCCGGCCACGATCCAGGACCCACGCAATCTCGAGCTCACGAAGGTCTCTCTCCAACCGGGCAAGCCGGCCGGTCAAAACATCCTGAATACCCGCTTCCGAAACTCTTCAGATCATTCCTGGCTTCACCCGCAACCCTTCCGACCCACTGGCGTCGTCGCGCATTGGACCTCCCTCGAGAGCGATGAGGATTTTCAAGCCGACGCCGTCGGGATGCTTCCGGTAGCCCTCGGCCCTGGCCAGTCGAGCGAGGTCCAGTGGGAGACCGAACTGCCGGACGAGGGAAGCTGGCAACTGGAGCTGAGCCTTCGCGACGGCCAATTCCTTGGAATCGGCAGGCTGGACTTCCAAAACCGGTAAAGAAAGTACGATCCGAAACTCCAGCGCCAGATCAAATGGCCCCGCGAACCACGTGCACCAATGCAGGGTTCCTCAGCCGGAGCGGGAGGCTCCGGTTTCTGCTTCCGCGGGCATATCCCGAAGGAGGATCGTCAGCGCAGAGGACTCTCGGCGCCCGGGTTGGGCTCGCCGAGAGAAGAAATATGGCGGCACGCGGCCTCGGCTCTCGTATCAGGATCGTTTGGGTCGACTGGACGCTTCGCCGGTTTCCCACGCCTCGGGGTCGATCGCATGCAGCATATCGCGGTGTGCGCCCATCGTCCGCGGCCACTGGGTAACGATGCGACCGCTCGGTCCACGGTAATAGTCGCTACATCCGGCAAACCAGACGCCGATGGTTTCGATCTCTTTTTGCAGAAGGTCGTTGTAATCGGCCATCACGTTCGGCTTGACGTCGATCCAGTCGATATCGTCGGTGGCGAGTCGTTCGATATGCAGCATCGCATGCTCGACGTGGTACTCGATCATGGTGATCAGGGAGTCGCTGTTGGTGTTTGGGCCATAGAGCATGAAGAGATTCGGAAAGCCCGCGGTGGTCACGCCCTGGTAGGCGATCGCTCCGTCGGTCCACGCATCGCCGATGCTGCGGCCTTCACGTCCACGAACATCGATGGCTGAAAGATAGCGCGTGGTCTTGAACCCGGTCGCGAGGACCAGCGTATCGATTTCACGATCTGTGCCGTCGGCGGTGCGGATCGAGGAAGGAGTGATCCGATCGATTGGTTCAGTCACCAATTCAAGATTCGGTCGATTGAAGGCTGCGTAGTAATCGTTGGAAAAGAGAGGCCGTTTGCAGCCCCATGGATGGGTGGGGACCAGATTTTCGCGTACCTTCGGGTCTTTTACCACCGACATATTCTGGTGGCCGGCCGCTTCCATATCCGGGCGGAGCATGTCGAAAATGCCCGGTCCGCCAGCATTCAGCTGATTGAAGATTTGGTCGCGAATCTCCTGGGCTGCGTTGGGATCCTTTCGAAAATGGTCGAGCACTTCATCGGGATAGGGCGTGTCCTCCTTGGGCAGCACCCAATTGGCCGTGCGTTGGAAGTAATGCACCTGGGCTGTGTCCTTCACGATCTCGGGCACGAACTGCACGGCGCTGGCCGCACTGCCGATTACCCCGACACGCTTGCCCGCCAGATCGTGTTCCCAATCCCAGCGGGCAGAATGAAACTGCTTGCCGGCGAAGGTATCGAGGCCCTCGATCTCGGGGTAATTCAGGTCATTGAACATCCCGATGGCGCTGACGACCGCATCGCATCGGATCTCTTCGCCGGAGGCCAGCGCCAAAGTCCATTGGGCCTGATCTTCAGCCCAGCTCACGCGTTTCACCTCTGCGCCGAAGCGACAGTGGCGTCGCAGGTCGTATTTATCCGCGCAATCCTCGAGGTATTGGAGAATTTCGGGCTGCGGCGCGTAAGGACGGGACCAATCCTTTTTGACCTCGAACGAGTACGAGTAGAGATGCGAGGGGATGTCACAGGCACAACCCGGATAGCGGTTGTGGTACCACGTACCGCCTAGCCCGGGCGCCTTCTCGAGGATTTCGAAGTTCTCGAATCCGGCTCGACGCAGATGAACCCCCATGCACAACCCACCTGGGCCCGCCCCGATAATTACAATACGCAGATCGCGCTTTTTTGCCGTTTTCGTCATTTCGACTCTTCTCCCTCGACCAAATGCTTACCCCATCAGAACACGACAAGGCGCCCTTGCTCAACTCCTGATGCTCTCCGCGCTCTCGGGCATTTGTGACTTCAGCTTGGCATTTGAGCTCCCTGCTCGCCGGAAGGCAGTCTTGGCGGCCGCCGCTTGGAGCAGCCCCCCCCTCGGCACCCCGATGCTGTCTACGGATGGCAGTCCCGCAAACTAAAGTTAGCTTGAAATGCCCTTTGGAGGTCCTTTTTCGCTGTTTTGGGTGCATGCGGGGGCGGCACGGAAGCTGCTCTTACCAAGGCAGCACCCGATGATCCGAATACCCGGAGTCTGGAGGATGCACGAAAAGGAATGATGAAAATGGTTAAAAAGGAATCGATCGCAAGCAACCTCGACTGCACTTCGGGGCAACGTAAAACAATCAGCACGGCCTTCTCTGGCTTCCTGCGTCATACCATAGCGGGCGCGGTCGTGGGAGCGACCCTGCTCGCGCAACCGTTGGCCGCAATGGCGGTCCCGGGGGGCCTCGATACCGCTTGCGGACCGGGACCCTGCCTGCCGGGGTA
>DLYX01000602.1 GCA_003447545.1 Deltaproteobacteria bacterium
ATTTTGACCAATTCAATCTTGTTGATGGCAGTGACTACGCCAACCGGGGATACCCACACCCTCTTTGGGACCGGCTCCGTCGGGAATCACCAATCCACTGGTATGATAACACCGCTGGTCGCCCCTTCTGGTGTTTCACCCGCCACGACGACATCATCGCGATTGGCAAGGATCCCGAGCGTTTCGCCAGTGGCCCGAGACTGGTCCTCCAAAACCAGCCGGAGACCGACAACAGCTTCATGCCCCCCACCCTCATCCAGCTCGACCCGCCCAAGCATGGGGATTACCGCTCGATGGCGATCAAACGCTTCACGCCGGGACGAATGCGTAAAATGCATCCCGACATCGACAGAATTGCCCGCGAGATCGTCGACGAGCTACTGGAATTGGGCGACGAAACGACCTGCGACTTCGTCGAGAAAGTCTCGGCCCCGCTACCCATTGCGGTGATCGCCTGGATGCTTGGCGTGCCGCGCGAAGATTGGCCGCTGCTCTTTGACTGGACCAACCGCATTATCGGCGCGGGCGATCCGGAATTTCAAACCGAAGGTATGGATGCGAGCGCCACAGCCCAGACGGCCATGGTCGAACTCTTCGGCTATTTCACCGAGCTGGCTCAGGAAAAGAGAAAAAACCCGGGCGACGACCTCACCACCCTGTTCACGCAGATGGAATACGAGGGCAAACCACTCCCGGATATGGATGTGATGACCTGGTGTCTGATCATCGTGGTGGCCGGCAACGAGACCACCCGCAATGCCACCAGCGGCGGCATGCTCGCTTTCATTGAACACCCCGACCAGATGCGAAAGCTGCAAAACGATCTCAACCTGATGAAACCGGCCGTTGAGGAAATTGTCCGCTGGACAAGCCCGATTATCCACTTTGCGCGGACGGCAACCTGCGACATCGACTACAAGGGCGTCAAGATCCGTGAGGGCGACGCTGTCGGCTTGTTCTACCCATCAGCCAATCGTGACGAAGACGTCTTCGAAAATCCCTACGAGTTCCGCGTGGACCGCACGCCCAATCACCATCTCGGCTTCGGGCAGGGGGAACACTTCTGCCTCGGCGCTCACGTCGCCAGACTCGAGATGGAGTTCGCCTACAAATACCTCCTCCCCAAGATCGAGGAAGTGGAGCTTGCGGGCGAGGTCAAACGCCTGCACTCGCCACTGGTCGGCGGGGTCAAGGAACTTCCAATTCGAATCAAATTGCGCAAGGACGCTCGCGGCTGATCATTTGCCCCGAAAGACAGGGGGGCGCTTTTCCAGAAATGCGCGGATCCCCTCCTGATAATCCTCGCTATGGTAGCAAGCGTCCGTTGATTCCGACCAGGCTTGCCGGTCACGGGCCGTTTCCGCCCCGGCCAGTTGGTTCTGAATCAGCTTGCCGCTGCGGAGCGTCAACGGCGCATTCCGAGCAATCCCTTCAGCGACTTTTCGGACATAGCTCTCAAGCTCTGCCTTGGGCAGAACCTCATTGACGAGCCCCAATCGCAGCGCATCCGGGGCAGAAAAGCGTCGTGCGGTGAAAAAGATCTCCTTGGCCGCCGGCAGGCCGACCGTCGCCACCAGGGATTCCTGCAGCGACGCCGAGTAACCGAGCCCCAGACGGGCGGCCGGGATCGCAAAGACACCATCGTCTGCCGCGTAGCGCAGGTCCGCCTTGAGAGACAGTGCCGCACCGCCCCCGACGCAGAACCCGTGGATCATGGCGATGACCGGCTTCGGACATTCAGCGATCGCAGCAAACGCTTTCCCGTTATTGGCATCGTAGCTGCTCGCGGCGGCACCCGTGCGCAGCTTGCCGAATTCGGAGATATCCGCGCCCGAAACAAAGGCGACTTCGCCAGCACCCCGCAGCAGGACCACGCGCACTTCGGGGTCCTCCACCATCTCGGCCATCGCTTCGGGAATTGCTTCCCACATCGCGGCATTGATGGCGTTACGACGCTCCTCGTGATCGAAAATCACCCAGCCCAATGAACCTTCGCGAACCGTGCGAACGAGCCCGGCCACCGGTCAATCTCCGAGCAGTTCTTCGGCGATGCGCTTCACGTTGGCAGCATCGACCTGACCCTTATGCGTTTTCATCACGGCTCCGACGAGACGACCGATTTGCCCGGGCTCGGTCACCCCGTTCTCCTCCATCCGCTCGCGAACAAGGGTGCGCAAATCACCCTCACTGAGCTGAGCCGGCAGGAAGGTCGCGCAAAATTCCACCTCGAAGGAGATTTTCGCCAGCTGTTCGGCCCCCGCAGCCCCCAGCTTCTCGTACTCACCGACCGCCTTCTTCATCTGTTTCTGATAAGCCGCAATCACTTCGAGCCACAGCGCGTCGGTAACTTCCCCGGAGAAACCTTTGGCGGTGGTGCGTTCCTGAACGCGGCTTTTCAGCATCCGCAGAACATCGAGAACCGCCTGATCCTTCGCGCGTAAAGCAGCTTTGAGCCGCGTCTCGATTTCATCCTGAATTGCCATCTCTTCTCTCCTCAGTCGTGCACCGCGAGCGGTTTTTCGCCGGCGATCGTCGTCCGATGCATCACCCGGCGATGCCCCTCATAGCCACCCTCGGCCTGATGCATCGTTCTTCGGTTGTCCCACATGATGAGCATGTCGGGTTGCCATCGATGTCGATAGATAAATTGTTCCTGCACCTGATGCAGGTACAACTCTCCCAGCAAAGCCCGACTCTCTTCGGGAGAAAGCCCCTCGATGGCGACCGCGTAGACCGGGTTGCCAAATAACG
>DLYX01000531.1 GCA_003447545.1 Deltaproteobacteria bacterium
AAAAAGAGGGCGGCGGAGCCGAAGCTCCGCCACCCTTTGGTACATGCTAGTCGTTGACGTGCCTAAGGGCAGACGCCATGCGTGGTGGTGCAGGTCCGATTGATTCCGCCACTGACCGAGGGTTGCGATTGCCGTGCCAGCCGGGCCGACGAAGCCGCGGCCGGGAAATAGGTGGTAATAACGGTCCTTCAGGCCGCTCCCGAAAATCGGCGTCGACGGTTGGAGGGTACTGAGTTTCGCGCAGAGCCAGCCGGACTTTGCAGGAGATGCCAACCGGGGTTTGCCGTACACGTCTCCTTCGACCGCGCGCTTCGATGGCCGGCGTGACGGAACACCACCGACAGGCATAAGAGCCCGCGCAAGCCCTCGAGCGCCCCGATATTACTGATGTAAGCATTGTCACCGGGCAACGCTTTTTTCGTTTGGGTGGGCGCCGAGAGAGGTTTCACCGTGTTCGTCTCGAGGCTCAAAACGTGCGATCCGGGGATGGGAACGGGGCTGGAATTGGCGCGGCAGGCCAAGGAAAAAAATCTTCAAACGACCTACCCTGGGCGGACGTCGGCTGTGTAGAATCCGATGATGTTCTTCAAACACATCAAGACATCTCAAGTGCCGGTGCTGGCCGCCGCTATCGTCGGAGCTTGCCGGGAGAGAGGTTGGGCCCTGGATGTCCAGCCGCGGTTATTGGGCGCGATCTTCTCAGCGCTCTTCAACTTCGATGAGGACTTTCGTAATCTTCCCGGCACGACAGCTGAGGAAGTCGCCTCGGCGTTCCCGAATGCCGCAGAACGCCGCGAAATCATTGATCTGATGCTCATCTGCGAGCTTTGCCTCCACGAGATCCCGGCGGAACTGAGCGACTCGATCGATCGCTGGGCAACTGACCTTGGTGTGAACGGGATTGACCTGGCCGTCGCCCGCGAGCTTGCTCAGGGCGCCCAGGCCCGAGCGCAATTCGACCTCTATCGTAATGGCTTTTGGGGTGCTTGCGCGGAGATTGATCCCGCGTTCTCGGCCCTCATTGAAGCAAACGGTGCCCGAGCTTTCGCGCTGACGATTACCGCCGATCCGGGCGAGGCTGCGCGTTGGGCGGCTCTGGAACACTGTCCGGCCGGAAGTTTGGGCCGAGGCGTCTGGGACTTCTACGATCAGCGCAATTTCGTGTACCCGGGGACCCCGGGTGCGGTCAGCAAGGCCGAGTCACATCACGACTGGGTCCATGTCCTATGCGACTATGGCACCAGCCCGATGGGCGAGGTTGAGGTCGGCGCCTTTCGTATGACAACAACGGACGATCCGGGTGCGGCGCTCACGTTCATTGCCGGGCAACTCGCCTTTTATCAGGGCGGCATCATGCCCAGCGCACTGACGGGTCTTCACAAGGACCACGTTCTGGAAACACCGGGAGGGACGGAGAGGGTCGCGGACGCGCTACGTCGAGGGCGCGAGTGCACCTTTGATACCTACCATCTGTTCGACTTCTTCGCGGTTGCAAATGAACCGCTCGAGGGACTACGGGAACGCTGGAATTTTGTACCAAAGTCCGTTGCCGATTCTCCGTCCTGGGACCTGGACACCTGAGAGCGCTTCCGCCCAGCGGCGCGGCTGGAAATCTTCCTGTTTCCCCCGGCGCCGCAGAATGCGCTTGATGCGGCAAACGCTTGCGCCATCAAATTATGAAAAGTTGTCGCCGCCGATTGCTACGGTTAGGCTTCTCCCTCAACACACTGGCCTCGCGTAGCGAGTCGAGGCCTTCGCGCAAGTCACAGGAAAGGACCGATCGTGCAAGAAAACCCTGCAGCATCTCCCATGAAGGCCTATGACCTCTCGGGTCGAGTAGCTGTTGTCACCGGTGCCGCCAGCGGTATCGGGCAGCGTTCAGCCGAGTTTCTCTCGGCGGCCGGAGCTCGCATCGTACTCGCCGACATCGACGCCGAAGGCCTCGAGGTCACGGCTGGGCGGGTCAACCAGACAAGTGCCGGGGTCACCCAGGTGACCGACGTGACGGACCGCAGCGCCGTCGAGGCCCTCATCCAGCGCGCCGTCGACGAGTACGGGCAACTGGATATCCTGTGCAATATCGCAGGAGCGATGTCCCCGGGCACGATCGAGGAAATCACCGACGACCAGCTCGAGAAAGCTCTTTCCCTCAACCTTCGCAGCGTAATCTGGGGATGCCGCGCGGCGATCCCCGCCATGAAGGGCAATGAAACAGGAGGATCGATCATCAACGTCTCCTCCGGTGCGATTGATTCGCCTACCCCCGGCATCGGCCTCTACGCGATCACAAAGGCGGCCGTTGCCATGCTGACCAAGACTCTGGCAACCGAGGTTGGTCCTTATGGTATCCGGGTCAACGCGCTCTGCCCGGGCGCTACAATGACCAAGTTCACCACGTGGCGGATGCATCGCGAAGATGGAACCCTCGATCGGGAGGCGTACGACCAGTTCGTCGAACGAATGAGAGCACGCTCGCCGCTCGGTGAAGTCGGCGAAGCCGAAGACCAGGCGCATATCCTTCTCCATCTCGCCTCGGATGCGGCGCGATGGACGACGGGTACCATCATGCGAGCGAACGGGGGCCAGACCTTTTCCTGGTAGCCTCGCGAAGGCGACCGGGCGACCGCCTGCCGTCCAGGGTCAGTTCGAGGGGGTTCCCAGCTGCTTGAAGGACTTCACCGTCGCCCGTGAGTAGGCCGCGCGATATCGGTCGTAGGCAAGCTTGTAATTTCCGTCTGCGCGAAAGGCTTCCGCCTGTGACCAGAGCTTCTGGATTTCTGGCTTCATATGGTAGCCCGAAGCCTCGGTCTGATCGATGGCCTCTCGCGTATACCCGCGCACCAAGTCGAGAGCGCCTTCTTCCTCGGAGGGCAGGTATAGCGAGCCCGTGCGCAGACCCCCGCGAACGGCCAGATTGCCTTCGACGACCAGGCGCTGCAGCGTAACTAGTCGATCTTGTACTTCGGCCAGTTTGTCCCTGACCACGGTCAGACGTCCATTGTTGGCGATCGCCGTTCCCTGTGTCCAGCACCCACCTACGATGTCCGCGTAGGTGCCAAGCTGTCCGACAACATGAGCGGTATGTTCGATCGTCGAGCAGGCCCGTTCCAGCCCGGGAATGGTTTTGCTCAGGGAGCCACCTTCGCCGCCTTCCACCAGCAGTCCATGCCCCGAAAACCTGTGCAGCGGAACTTCCACCTTGCCGTCCTCCATGGTGGCCCGGCAGGTTTCTTCTCGCCCTCGGTCCCCCGCGTCGCCGAAGCCGAAGGGCATCACTTCCTTCTCCGGAAGAAATCCGATTTTCGAGATCTCGATCTTGTCGCACTTCCATTTAAGGCCCGCGGCGATTGTCTCAAGGGAGTTGTGGGCGACCGCCAGGCCCATGGAGAGACTCCAGCGACCGGCCCATGCCAAGCCCAATTCGCAGGATTTCTCGGGCCAATCCGGGTCTCGCGGGGCCGATTTTTCGGTGTCGTGATTCTTCGCCTCCGCATCGACCTGCGTGAGCAGGTCGCGCAATGCGGTCTCGGTATTTTAGAGGCTTTGCAGGCCGGACAGGTTACCGCTCCCTGGCCAAATGGCCGCCAGAACGTCGGGATCGATTGTCTCCCACTCCGAAACCAGGCCGAGAGCGTCGGTTTCCATTGAGGAAACCCCGAACCGATTTGCAAAGGAGGCAACGTGTTCGGCAATTGCATGCATTCGCTCGCGAACCTGAGCCGGTTCGCCGGTCAAATCTGCATGGCCAACTGCCGGGTAGGCCGCGAAGAGCAATGCAAGGGACAGTCTCAGGAGAAGCCGCTTCATGGGTTGGCCTCGGTCGCCAGGGATGTCGACTGCACGGTGATCTTGTCGTATGCGAGGCGGTAGAACCGAACCGCACCCTTGGTATTGCCGGCTGAGAGAGCGTCTCCTGCCTTGTTGAGAGCCTCGTCGACATCAGGAGAAAGAACGTAGCCAGCCGACTCGGTTCGTTCGGCAATACTGTCGACGAGCGCCCCGACGGTTTCCAGGTCCCCGCCCATCGATTCGGGGAGGTACAATGAGCTCGGCATACTCCCGCCGAAGCGATGCAGGCTTTGCTCGAGATAGATGTCGAAAATGAGCGTCATGTCGTCCACCAGCGCCTCGCTCTGCTCGTGGAGGGTTTCCAGTCGTTCGTAGGACGAATCGAGGTAGCCTGCCGTCCAGCAGTCCAGCCAAGCCCGTTGCAGGGGCGGGGCAGACCAGGCCGCGGTAAAGGCCGCCTGCGCCACACTGCAGCCCGGACCCGCCTTCGCCTCGGCTTCTGCTTCCTCACTCGAAGCACCCTTCCAGTCGACCGTCAGGTCATTGTCGACCTGGCCCCAGCAGTGCACGCCTCGACCGCCCTCGTCGTCGCAGAGCATTTCCCGGAAGTCCTGATCCCGCAGACAACGCCCCGAAATCCGCAAACCGTCCGAAACCACCGGCAACGCCCTGATCGCTCCTTCTTCCGCGCAGGCCAGCAGCATCGCCAGATCGGAAGCATCGAGGGTGCCTTGCACCGCCATCAGTGCCGTCCAATTGGTGCTGGGCTGAGTTCCGGCCAACTCGCACGAAGCATCGGGCCACGCGTCTGCCTCGTCGGCGGCGTGGCCGATGCCGGGCATCAAACTGAGCAAGAGGCTTGCCATGAGAAGCCTCAGGGAGAACCAAACCTTCATGGTCGATCCCCCTTTCCGGAGCCAGGTGCCGAGGCTGGTGGCGTATTCGAACTGCGCGTGGCGAGACGAAATGCCTTCCGATATCGGTCGAACGCGCGCTTCACTTCCCCGACATCACGGTAGCTGTCGCCATCATTCATATATTTTTCGATACCCGGCCGCATTCGGTAACCAAGTTCCGAGGTCCCTTCGACAGCGGTCTCCACGGTGCGGCGAGTCTCCTCGAGGAAGCCGTCGAAGGTCGCCGGCAAATAGGCCGCAGAGGGGCGACTCCCGCCGCGGACGGCGAGTGTATGCTCGAAAATGAGCCGCCGAATCCCCGCGGACATTTCGCGCACCTGAGTAATCTCGTCCTGGATTACGCCGAGACGTTCATAGTTCGCTTCGGCGGTGCCGAAATCCCAACATTCGAGGTACTGGTCCAGATATTCTTGCGTCTTTTTCGAGGTGACCACCAATGCCTTGGCAGCCGAACACGCCGCTGCGCCACCGGCGACGGTGACCGGGAGCAATGCACCTCCCTTGACGGTTCCGCCGCGACCCCAGGTGTCGCCTTCCATGATCAGTTGACAGTCACCGATATCGAGGACGATAAAGCCCACAACTCGGATACTGCAGGTTTCCACCTCTCTTTGATCTCCTTCGAAACGGAAAGGGCGGTCAACTGTGATCGGTTCGATCGTGACCGCCTCACAGGCGGACGCGATCGCCTGATAGGCTTCCAGCGCCACCAGAGTTGTACCGATCAAACTGGTGTATGCGGTCCAGGATCCGTCCTCTCCCTGAACGCCATCAATTGGACACTGCTTTTCCGGCCAGTCCGTCTCGGAGACATCGCTCGGTTCGGTCGATGCGCAAGGCATGCAACCCGTCTCTCGTTTTTCGATACTTTTCTGCGGCCCAGCGCAACTGCACCAGAGCTGAGCCTCGGCCTGGTGAAAGATTGAGAAGCTCATGAAGCTCTTCATCGCTCAGCACGGCAGCCTGTGCGGCGGCCTGATTCGCTTCTTCGGCCAACGTCGGTTGGTTCAGGATGGCGGCGATATCTTCCTGGTAGAGCGCCGCTGCTTCAAGATGGCGTCGGGCCTCTGCCGCGAGAAGCGGATCGACCGCTGCTTCTGCCGATATGCTGACGAAAATCGGCGCCAGGATGAAGGCCAGGCTGGCAATCAGGCGGTTCAGTTTAACGAAGCCTCCTCTGAGAGCCTGCCGTCGCTTCACGATAGGCCTCCCGGTAGAGGTCGTAGGCATCCTTGAAGGCACCGGCTGAGGCTTTGCGATCTGCTTCGTCGAGGTGGTCGTAGATGCGCGGCGAAACAATGTACCCTGCCGCCGCTGTCTCGTTGATTGCGTTCCGCACCAGAGAGGCGATCGTCTCGAGCCTGCCCCCGGATGACTCCGGGAGGTAGAGCACCGCGGTGCGAGTGCCTCCCCAGACCTGCAGGGCACTTTCTGTCTGGAGTTCGATCAGAAGGTCGAGGTCCTCGGTCAATGCATCGAGCTCGTCTCGCAGGTAGGCCAGCCGGGCGTAGTTCGCATTAATGAGGCCGTCCTTTTGGCAGCCAAGCCAGTTTTCCTGCAATTCGGCCAGTAGCTCTGTCGGCAGGACTTGCAAGGTTTCAAGGGTGCTGCAGGCTTCGATGCAATTGGCGGCCCGAGGCCATCGAATTACCGCGACCGGTTCGCCCAATTCGATATGCCCGGACCCCTCCGTGTAGTCGGGTGTCTCATCGGAGTGGCACCATGCATGCACCTGCAACTGAACGGATTCCACGCCGAGCTCTCGCACCTGTGGTCGCTGGCAGTACATCTCGAGCAGAGCCAGAGACTCCGCAAAGCCCGCGAGCGCATCCAGTTCGCGACGGGCCTCTATCCAGTTCCCATTGCTTGCGTTGGCCAGGACGCATTCGGCTTCGGGCCACGCCTCGCCTTTGCTCCGAGGGGCCTGAGGCGGCTCCCGAGGTGGAAGGTCGCGCAGGGCTTTGAGTCTTCGCAGAACTCCCGGATAAACGGCCCGCGCTTCCGGCGACAGAATCGCCTCATCGGACCCGGGTAGGCAGGGCGTTACCTGCCCCAGGGCGAGTCCTGTCTCGGTGAAGTCCTCGGATCTCATTTTCTCTCCAGCCTCGACCAGACCGGAGGCGACCTCCTGTACGAAGGAGGCCCAGTCTTGCGCTGGTTCCGCCTCGGCCCGGCCATCGAGAAGAAGGAGGGAAAACAGGACAAAAACGAGCATCAGAGCCTCCTTGTTCCCCGATGGATTCTTTCCGGTCAACCCACAAACATTATCGAAAAACCCTACCGGCGGAGGGGTTTTGTAACGAAACAGGGCCACCTCGGCCGGCCCATACCAGCGGGCTTTTTGGGAAACGACGACGAATACAAATCGGTGTCTCCAAACGCTGCGTTGCCCCGATGACCAAGCGGGCTGGCGCGGCGTTTGTGCGTCAGGGCGGACGGTAGAGGTCGAGATGGACCCGCGCCCGGGATCGCAGTTTTGATTAAAATCTCGAGCCGGGGATCAATCTCCTGCACATCTATTTCGGATCTTGTCACACACCGAAACCCCTGCCGGTACTGGGGAAGATGGCAGATGTTTGCACCCCCATGCACCCTCCAGCCCCCTCTGGCCCAAGCCCCCGGAAACCTGTCAGGAGATGACGTTCTTCTCTTTCCATGCAGCGATCTCATCCCAGCTGCACCCAAGGTCCACCAGAGTGAGTTCCGTATCGGCACCGACCTCGGGAGCCGCATTCCGGATCTCGACGGGCTCGCCACCGAACTGCACGGGGCTCGAGGTGAGCCGGATCTCCCCGTATTCGGGATGGTCGACGGGCAGGATGTATTGGTTGGCGGCTACTTGCGGGTCCTCCGCGACTTCGAGTGGGGATTGAACCGCGCCGAAGATACAATCCGTAGGCTGCAGCGCTGCCATCCAGACCGCTCGGTCCCGGGTGCGAAAATGTTCGGTCAAGGTGGTGTGCAGCTCAAGGCTGGCGGCCGCTCGTTTCTCCGGAGTGTCATAGCGCTCGTCCTCGAGAATATGCCCGAGTTCAATCGCGTCGAGGAACTGGGGCCAGAATTTTTCCGCTTGCAGCATCATGATTTGCAGGTGTTTTCCGTCGGCGCATTCGTAGGGTGCGACCAGCGGGTTGGGCGCGCCCAGCAAGTTGCCTTTGGGTAACTCGGCGCCATAAAGCATCGAGGCCACCATATCGGGGGAAAGCATCCAGCAGGCCTGTCCGAGCAGCGATACATCGACTTCGACGGCTTCCCCGGTGCGTTCTCGGTGGAAGAGCGCGCTGGCGATCCCGCCGGCGATAAACATCCCACCAGTGAAATCTCCGAAGGCGGGTCGCTGCATGACGAAGGGCTCACCGGGCGTCGTCATGGAAGCCGCCGGACCGCCCCGCATCCAGAAGGAGAGGCCGTCATAGCCGCCGCGTCTGGAGTCAGGCCCCTTGGGCCCATAGCCGGTGCCCTTGGCGTAGATGACCTTGGGGTTCACCTTGCGGATATCCTCGAAGGTGATGCCGAAGCGTTCCCGAGCATCGGGAAGCATGCTGGTAATGAAGACATCGGCTTTCTCGACCAGTCGGTAGAGGATCTCTCGACCGGTTTCAGTCGAGATGTCGATCCCGACACTTTTTTTATTGCGAAACTGTTGCTCGACGAAGAAGTTGGCGCCGGCCGCGCCCGGAACGATGCCCGAACTGATCAGGCCGCGGATACCGTCACCGTGCTCCGGGTGTTCGATTTTGAGAACCTCCGCGCCCCAATCGGCAAGCACGGTGGCGGCCGCAGGAACAAACGTCCACTCGGCCACCTCGATTACACGAATCCCCTGCATCGTCTGCATAGTGTCTCCTAGTCTTTGGGCAGCCCCAGAATTCTTTCGCTGATGATATTTTTCTGGATATTGGGGGTGCCGCCGCCAATCACCACTTCCGGCCAGTTCAGTGCCTGGAATGGCCACCGTCCGCCGTCAGGTGCGGCCTCGGAGCGTGGAAAATACCCACTGGCCGCGCCGAGCAGCTCGAGTGCGAAGTCTCCCATCTCAACCTCCAACTCGGCACGGTGCAATTTGTTGACCGAGGTTTCGCTGGAGAGCTTTTCTCCCTT
>DLYX01000245.1 GCA_003447545.1 Deltaproteobacteria bacterium
CGACGAGCCCTCAAGGCGGATCCCGACCACTCTCGCGCCCACAATAACCTGGCGCTCGCGCTTTTGGAGTTGGGGAACTTCACGGAGGCACTACGGCACCTGCAGCAATCGGCTCAGCTGGAGCCCCGCTGCGAGGTTTTCGCTGACCTCGGGCTGCTTCAGGACCAGCTCGGGCGAGAGGATCTGGCCCGGGAAAGCTACGAGAAGGCTTTTGCTCTCGGCGACATCTGTCCGCAACCCCGCATGAATCTAGCCTCGATGCTCATGGAGGACGGCGCGTACGAAGAGGCGGTGCTCCACTACCGAAAGGCTGTTGCCATCAAGCCCGGGGCTCAGGCCTATACCGGCTTGGGATTTGCTCTCGACCAACTTGGGCAGTCCGACGAAGCAACAGCCGCTCATGAGAGCGCGGTCGCACTCGACCCCCAACTCGAGCAGGCACATCGGAATCTTGCACTGAACCATGCGCGAAAAAATCAGCTGGAGAAGGCCGTCGTTTCCTACCAGCGAGCCATCGCCTTGAACCCGCGGGTCTCGACCTATTATTCGCTCGCGGGAGTCCTGCGCGCACTCGGACGCGAAAAAGAGGCCGAGATCGAGTACGACAACGCCCGAGCCCTCTCGAAACGACAACCACAAGCCTCTTAGAGTCCAATCAAAAGCCCCGAATAATCGAGCACCCCCAAGCAAATCGCAGTTGCTTTCGGCACCCGATGATGTCACATTTTGAGAATGATGATGCGGATGTTGGCGCTTGTGACGGTTCTCCTTTTTTCCAGTAGCTGCGGTGACAGCGACGGTGGTGGTAATACCATCACCGTGAACCCGGGCGAGTCCCTGCAGGAAGCTGTCGATGCCGCGCCTGCAGGCAGTCGGATTCTGGTGAATCCGGGTACCTACGTAGCGTCGCACAACGGCCAGGCTGCGGTTCTGATCGAGAAATCCCTGCACCTGATCGCCAATGTGGTCGACGGCGAGACGGCGATTATCGTCCCCGGCCCCGGCAACACCGAAGGCATTCTGGTTCAGGGCACCGAAGACGCATTCGTCGAAGATGTCGTCATCCGCAATTTCAGCATTCAGGGTTTTGAGGAGAACGGAATCTGGACCCGTTACGTGGATGGATTCGAGATCACGGACAACGATGTTGGCGACAGCGACCATGTCGGAATTTACCCGACGCTCTCGGCTAACGGTCTCGTGCGTGACAATATCGCGTACGGCGGCACCGACAGTGCACTCTGGGTGACAGGGGCCGAAGATATTCGCGTCATCAACAACACCGTGCATACCTCGCCCACGGGCCTCGAAGTCACTGTTTCGGAACGCATCGAGATGGTCGAGAACGTCGCCTACAACAACGTCGTCGGGATCGGTCTCTACCACGATAACGACGCAGGCATTAACCCCGAGGACGGATTGGGGTATCAGGGATTGACCGGTCTGGTCGCCCGCAACAACGTCTACAACAACAATCTGCAGAACCCGGCGACCGGCGGCGTCGTTGCCGACCTGCCCACCGGCCTCGGCATTCTGGTTCTTGGAAATGATGGGGCCGATATTCAGGACAATACCGTAACCGACAACGGGTTTGCCGGGCTGGTTCTGATCGACTGGTGTCTGGCCACCGAGCGCGAAGATGACGACTGCAAACCCGACGACGTTCGGATCGTCGGAAATACGGTGACGGGCAACGGCACCAATCCGCCCGAGCACCCCTTCGCCGGGCTCGCCAGTGACGTCATCGTGCTCAGTGCCGGCGAGCGCAATTGCATGGCCGACAATACCTATGGGACGACGCTCACCCCGGCCGAGGTTGATGCGATCACCGAACCAAGCTGCCCGCCGGTGGGTGGGTAACCAGCGCAAAACCAAGGCCCTGCGATTCAAGGAATTGCACCGCAGGCACCACTGAGGTCCGGGAACAAAGGCAAGCTGGTTCGATCGCGTTGGGCGAATGCGCAGCGCCGTCGTCGCGAGGCGACGGGGGAAGACTAGCAAGCGCCATGAGGCGGGGCTGAAAAAACCGACTCCCCCGAGACCTCTCGCCGGTAAGTGGTGCGATCCGCGGTCGCGGCCTGGGCCAAGCCCGATCCGATGAGCCACGGTATAGGCGGGTCGACAACCCGAGTGGACCGGAGACGTGCGCCGGATTGTACACCCGAGTTGCTTCAGTCTAAGCTCGGCGGATGGTCCGATTACCGCCTGCAGGGTTCGCCATATTGCTCACATTACTTGCCGCTTGCGGTGACTCAGGCCAGCGCCGCCCGCCTGTCTATGATTTCACACCGGCGGATGAGGTCATCGAGAACTTCCTCGAGGAAACGCCGAGGCTCGAGGGGGCCAATCTCATTATCGTGCATCGTGACCACGGTATCCTTCATCACAGTAGTTATGGCGGGTTCGATCGAGACCGGATCTCGCTGGTTGCGTCGTCTTCCAAAAGCGTGACGGCCGCGGTCCTGATGGCCCTCGAGGACCAGGGCCTCCTCGATACGAACGAACCCATTCAAGACTATTTGGGGTGGGAAGGCATCTACCCGGACGTATCCGTAGTCCAGCTCCTCTCCAACAGCTCCGGACTCGTCGGACTGGGTCCGAACGTCGCCTATGCCCCCTACCTGTGCCAATTCCTGTGGTGGCTGGATCTGGCTTCGTGCGGCGAACAGATCTTCACCTCACCCGAATCAGCACCTGATGTCCTGCCCCCGGACACCGTCTATCGCTACGGTGGCGGCCAGTGGCAAGTTGCCGGCGCAGTGGCCGAAACTGTCAGCGGGCAAAGCTGGGCTGAGCTGTTCGAGGAAATTTTGATCGATCCCTGCGGGCTCGAAAATTCCGGCTACAACAATCACTATGTGCAGTTCTCCGGCGACGATTCGGTTGCTTACCCTCGTGATTTCCTGGCAAATCCGGACAACCTGTCGCCGACCGAAAATCCCAACATGGAAGGTGGGCTGTGGACGACCACTCGTGACTACGGGGAGTTGCTATTGATGCAATTACGTGGCGGGACCTGTGGCGAGAATCGCGTCCTGTCGCAGGAGTCTGTCAACAAGATGCTCTCCAACAGAATCTACGATGCCTACGGAGGCAACACAGGCGGAAGTGGGGGCTACGGATTGGGCTGGTGGACCTGGCCCCAACCCAGCGACGTCCGCTCGGACCCGGGTGCCTATGGATCCTATCCATGGATCGATCGAGAAAGGGGCTACGCGGCATTTTTGATTATCGAGGATCGTGCCAACACGGGCGCTCAGATCGCAGAAGGCCTGATCCCGGCAGTACAGTTCGCCATCGAAAACCCGGAGTAAAGCGGGTAGCGCACGCAATCCCCGTCAATACCGGCAACCTGCCATAAACCGATCAGCTTTCGGAGACTAAAACTGGCTCAGCTTCCAAGGTACGCCGAAAACATGGCTTGCCGGCACTTGCGATGCTGGCCGACTCCGCGATGATTGAAAGGTGCCCGAGGGACCTGAAACCAGACGTGCAGCCGACAGATTGGCGCGGGTCCTTGTTACAGATCAAACCGTGGAGCTCAACTTCCCTCACCCGAATCTAACGCCGTGGCGCGACGAGCTGGCCCAGAGCCGGATCCTCGAGGTGACCAGCCGGGGCAAAGCCCTCCTGATTCGCTTCGAGAACGGGCTGACTTTTTACAGCCACAGCCAGCTATACGGCCGTTGGACCGTGCAGCGCCGCGACAGGGTATTCAAAACCGGGCGAAGCCTCCGAGCCGAGTTCCTGACCCCCACCCACACGGCACGTCTCTGGTCGGCTACCGAAGTTCGTGTCCTCTCCCCGGGAGAGGAAGCTACCGACCCTTTCCTCAGCAAATTGGGCCCCGACGTTCTCGATACGTCCAGCACGCCCCGGCGCTTACTCGCGCAGCTCGATAAACACGCCCGAAAGTCAGGCGCGCATATGATGCTGGATCAAAGTGTTTTCGCGGGATTGGGTAACTACCTGCGTTCCGAGATCCTGTTTGAAGCCGGCGTGTATCCAGACGACCGACCCATCGACCTCGAGCCCGGACAAAGACTAAAATGGGCGCAGGCGATCCGCCGTGTCACTCGCCGGGCCTACCGAGAGGCGGGCGTCACCGTGCCAGCTGCAGTCGCGAAGCAAGGGAAATCAGCTGGCGAATCCCGGCGTACTTGGAGGCATTGGGTATTTTGCCGCAACGACAAAGCTTGCCGGGTCTGCAACACAACGATCGAGAGGCGGCGTTATGGGGGCCGGCGCCTCGACTTCTGTCCGACCTGCCAACCCGCCCGGCGATTAGCCGACAAAAAAACCAAATCCGGAAAACCTCGGAGGGCGAATTGAAAACACTCGCCCTGATCCTCGGTGATCAGCTCGACCCTCGCTACCTTGAGGCACTCGAATTGAAGCGAGACCGAGACTGTCTCCTCATGGTCGAAAGCCGCCCTTCCTCGGAGCAACCTGCGAGCCATATCCAACGGTCCGCCCTATTCCTCTCGGCCATGCGTCATTATGCTCGCGACCGCATCAAGGAGGGCTGGAGCGTGATCTACCGCGACCTGAGGCATCCGGCGGCCCACGGTTCGATCACAGCCGCCATTCCGGATGCAATATCCGAAAGCGGAGCCAACGCTGTCGCCAGTATCCAGCCGGGATCCTGGGCGACCTTGCGTTCCCTCGAGGCAGCGTGCGGCAAGGCTGGCATACCCCTCCGAATCGAGGATGACTCCCATTTCCTCTCTACCCCCGAAGAGTTCGAGAGCTGGGCCGAGGGAAGAAAAACTTTGGTCATGGAGTATTTCTATCGAGAGCAACGCCGGCGGCATGACGTCCTTGTCGATGAAAACGGAAAACCCGAAGGAGGGAGCTGGAATTTCGACAAGGAAAATCGCAAAAATTTTCGCTCGGCCCCCAAGGTTGCTCCGCGCCTGCGTTTTCGACCCGACAAGATCACCAAGGAGGTCCTCGGCGACCTGGGCGAGTTGTTGCCCGAGCTGCCGGGCTCTGCAGCAAACTTCTGCTGGCCGGTCACGAGGCGTCAGTCACTGC
>DLYX01000647.1 GCA_003447545.1 Deltaproteobacteria bacterium
GTCTGCTCCCCAGTCCACGGCGGCGCAGGCGGTGTCCGGCGACCACGTGTCGATCGAGAAGGGAATTCTATTTTCGCGCAAGCGCCGGGCGGCAGGTTCCAGGCGCCGTTGCTCCTCCGGGTCGCCGATCTGCGGCGCATCGGGAGTAATCGATCGGCCACCGAGGTCGATGATGGAGGCGCCATGAGATTGAAGCTCGAGAGCTCGAGCGAGGGCTTCGTCCGGGGTGTGCGCGATTGAATCCTCGACCATGGATTCCGGCGAGAGATTCACGACACATAGAAGTTTCGGGGCATAAGGTTCCGCAGCGGGGCGATTGCCGACCTCGGCCGAACGAGACTCAGCGGTTGTCATCACTCCGGTACTCGCAGACACCGCTTTGCCCGCTGGTCTCCGAAATCGCGACGCGAAGGCGACGAACCTGCGTCGCGCCGAATTTTTCCACCAAGCGTCCCCTCAGAGTATCGCTGAACCAGGTCGCCAGGTTTTCGACGGAGGTATTATTGATCGGGAGGTGCACGACCTCGGGACTTGGGACGAGGTAGCGACAGTCTCGATAGACCACGCTCGTATGATTATCTTCCAACTCGGTAATCTCGAGTTCGGGATGCTCGGACGGCAACAGCCAATGTTCATCGAGAGAGTCACAGAGCTCGCGGATGACCGGCTTGGCATCAATGAAGTCGATGACCAGCCCCTTCTCGCTGAGGTCGCCCTCAATCTCGACGCTTACATGGTAATTATGACCATGCAGTCGCTCCTTGGAGCCATCCGGAAAGATCAGGAAATGTGCGCAGGAGAACTTGAAGTACTCCTTGCTCAAGGTGATTGCCCAGTTGTTCATTTTGGTCTGACGCTTCGATTCCGAGCTTGGCGGGACGTAGTTTCAAGGTCCTGACAGCGATTCCCTGCTCAACGGCAAAACTACTCCGAGCCATACGGATCCGCAAGCCGCACCTTCGGGGCTGGCCTTGCCTGCCTCACAAGCGCGGGTTTTTATTTTGCGGTAGAGTTTTTCCGGCATGTCCGATTTTCACCAGAATGGCGCCGTCACGACCCTGCACGATCTGGGCGGCGGGAATCGTGCGGCCCTCGAGGGACTCCTTGCCGAAGCAGCTCTCGACTACAAGATGGGCTTGGTCCTGCCCGTGACTGCTTCCGATTTGCGGGCCGAGCCCTTTGCGCGAATTGTCGAATCCCTGCGTGGGGTCAACTACATCGATCAGATTTGTGTCGTGCTGGGGCAGGCTCCGGCCGAGCAGGACTATCTCGATGCGCAGAAGTTGGTAAGTCCCCTCGGGCCGCGGGCGCGAGTCCTCTGGAGCAGCGGCCCTGTCGTTCAGGCTGTCTACCGGGAACTCACCGAAGCCGGTTTCCCGCTGGATGTGCCGGGCAAGGGGAGATCGGTCTGGACCGCGTTTGGCTACCTGATGGCAGATCCGCGGCTGAAGGCCTTTGTTCTGCACGATTGCGATATCGTGGACTACGACCGCATTTTGCTGGCTCGCTTATGCTTGCCCATGGCGCATCCCAATCTGGATTTTGAATTCACCAAAGCGTTTTACCACCGCAGTTCGGACCGCATGTATGGTCGCGTGGCGCGCCTTCTGGTTTCGCCGCTTTTACAAAGTTTGATTTCCGTATTGGGTAGCGATCCGTTCCTGCTCTTTCTCGAGAGCTTTCGCTATCCGCTCTCCGGTGAGTTCGCGATATCTTCGGCTCTCGCCCGTTCCAATCGGATCTCCGGTGATTGGGGGCTGGAAATCGGCACTCTGGCCGAGGTCTTCCGCAACACCGCAGCCAAGCGCGTCTGTCAGGTCGACCTGGGCATTACCTACGACCACAAGCATCAGGATTTGTCGCTGGCAGACCCGGGACGAGGTCTGATGAAAATGGCTGCAGATATCGTGGGCACGGTATTTCGCACGTTGGCGAGTCGCGGTCAGGTGATCGATGCCACTCTCGTCTCCACGTTGCGGGCCGCTTATCTGCGCTGCGCGCAGGATCGAATCCGACAGTATCATGCCGATGCTGTGGTCAACGGGCTTGTCTATGACCGTCAGGCAGAGGAGCAGATCGTCGACGGCTTCGCTCGCCAGATGGCCACAGCCGGAGAGGCCTTTCGGGCGGACCCCCAGGGTGGGGCGGCGATCCCCAACTGGACGCGCGTGCTGACCGCTTTCCCGGATTTGCCGGCCCGGCTACGAGCCGCGGCGTCCGATCCGGCTTGATTCTCGCGGGTCTCCACTAGAGTGGAGGATTCTCCTGAGTGCCGGAAAACCTATTGAATTCATTGGATTAAAATAGTTTCCTTGATAATTTCCATGGAAAGTATATAAAAGTGGAGGATGAAGTCGTTTCGAGAAATCGGGAAGTATTGGCGCTCGGAGTACCCGGACCGAAAGTTCGAGAGGGTGAGGCCTTTGCTGCTTCTGTCGCGGCTTTCGTTTTTGATGCCTGCTTTTCAGAAGGACGTGCTTGCCCCGCACGGTTTGTCCCCCAGCGATTACAGCATTCTCGGCGCGCTGCGCCGAGCCGGTCGCCCACGCCAGTTGCAACCCGAAGATCTCTATAATGCTCTGGGCTGTACCCCGGGGGGCCTGACCAAGATGATCAACCGGTTGGAAGGACGGGGTTTGGTGCAGCGCACCAATGATCTCGAAGATGGACGTCGGGCGAGAATCCGACTGACCCCCAAGGGTGCGGCGCTCGAGCGCAAAGCCTTTGCCGATTATAGCGAGAGCGCCGAGCAGGTAATGTCGAATCTCTCCGATGATGAAATCCAGAAGGTCGATTTTGCGCTGGGCCTTCTGACCGCAATTTTCGATGCCCCGGATGCGGGAGGCGCCGCGGCTCAGGCGAGATCGGCAAGTCTTGCCGAAGCCAGAGCAGCCTTGCGCGATACCCCCTCCACCAACGAGGGCGATGACAGGATGGAAGCCAGATGAGATATGATTTGCTCATTACCAATGGATTGGTAGTTGACGGAACCGGTTTACCGCGTCGCCGTGCCGATGTCGCGATTCGCGATGGCAAAATTGCCGGGATCGGTCAGTTCGACGAGTCGCTCGCCGACAAGGTGATGGATGCCAAAGGCAGGATTGTCGCGCCGGGCATCATCGACCCGCACACCCATTATGACCCGCAGCTCACCTTTGATCCCTACGCGACGTCGTCCTGTTACCATGGGGTGACGACCGTCCTCGCGGGGAACTGCGGTTTCTCGATCGCGCCGGTCAAGGCCGAGGATCGCGGCTTCATGTCGCAGATCTTTACGCGGGTCGAGGATATGGCCCCGGGTGCTCTGGAAGGAATTCCATGGAATTTCGAGAGCTTTCCGGAATTCCTGAAGAGTCGCGAGGGCCACCTCGGGGTCAATGCTGCTTTCTATGTGGGGCATTGCAACGTCCGTCGCTGGGTGATGGGCGAGGACAGCAATGCTCGGGAAGCAACGCCGCAAGAAATTGCCGATATGCGCGTTTTGGTTCGTGAGGCGATGGAAGCCGGTGCGGCGGGGCTGTCCTCGACGCATGCTCCGACACATCTGGATGCCGCAGATCGCCCCGTACCCAGTCGGATGGCTTCCAAGGATGAACTGCAGGCTCTCGTCAACGAAGTGGGACTTTGTAATCGCGGTTCGATCTCTTATTTGCCGTATAGCTCGATCGGTGGACTGGACGAGGCCGATGGGGACTATCTGATCGACCTCGCCTTGAGCAGTCGCCTGCCGGTGATCATTCAGGGGTTGGGCGCCCGCAGCAAGGTGGATGCACCGACAGCGACGTGGGAGAACTCTCGAAAGTATCTGGAGAGCGCGCGGCACCAGGGGGCCGGCGTCTATTCGATGCTGATGGCGCGTCCCTTTAACCGTCGATTCAGTTTTGCCGAGGGAACCGGCCTTTACGATGGTGTGCCCGCTCTGGCACGGTTGTTCGGAGAAGCGGATACCGTCGCGGCACGCACGGCCATGTTGCGAGATCCCGAATACCGGGAGACGATCCGCGAGGCCGTGGAAAATCCGAACGCGGATCCGGATAAAGGCTCCACGTTACCACCGCCGCATTTCGATGCAGTGCATATCTATGCTGCTGCGACGCCTGAGAATCAGGAATTGATCGGACGTTCACTGGCCGAGATCGCCCGGGAAAAAGGCATCAAGCCGATGGACCTCATGGCCGACGTGGCCTTGTCGGAAGACCTCGCCATCGAATTTATCTGGCGGACCGAAACCGAGGAGTGGAAAGACGGCACTCATGTCGCTTCCATGCACCCGAATATGATTATCGGGACATCCGACGGCGGTGCGCATCTGGGGCGGGATGACGGCGCTGAATTCACCTCGTATTTCTTGCAATATTGGGTGCGGGAGTGGGGTAAATGGGAGCTGGAGGAGGCCATTCGGCAACTGACGCAGCAGCCGGCGGCGCTGCTCGGATTGACCGGCCGCGGAATGCTTTTGCCGGGCTACGCGGCTGATATCATGATCTTTGACCCTGACCGGATCGGTCCGGGGAAAAAAGAATTCGTGAATGATTTCCCCAACGGAGTTGGTCGCTGGTCGAGCCGTCCCGAAGGGGTTCATGCGACGATCGTCAATGGCGTGCCCATCGTTATCGATGGGGAACTGGTCGAGGGATGCGGTTACCCCGGACACGTCGCTAGTCCGGCCACGGCCTGAAAATAAACGATGTGGTCCTTCCGAGGACGGAGTGGGGAGCCCCCCGCAGAGTGTCGACGGAGAGTCGATACGGTGAGATTTGAGGAGTGTGAGCA
>DLYX01000069.1 GCA_003447545.1 Deltaproteobacteria bacterium
CATCACCGACATCTCGGGGTGGCGGATCGATGGCATTGGGTATACTTTCCCGACCGGCACCCTAGTGAATCCAGGCAGTTATATTGTGATCGCCAAGACGCCGAGCGCTGGGGAGTTTGGCCCGTTCACCGGGAGTATCGATAATGGTGGTGAGCGATTGAGACTTTATAATCAGAGCGACCGCCTCATGGACGAGCTCGACTTTGGCGATGATGCTCGATGGCCGGCCGCGGCAGACGGATCAGGAGCGACACTCGCCAAGCGGAAAGATTACACCGCGAGTGGTAAATCGGACCTGTGGACTTATTCGGAGCAACTCGGAGGGACACGCCTCGCGGCCAACTTTCCTGATGCTGAAGGCCCTCCGCCCACGACAACCGTAGGCTTGATCACTCTCGCTGATGTTTGGAGATACAAGGACACTTCAGCTGATCCAGGCGCAGGCTGGGCTGCGAGCGCACATCCAATTGGCGGCGATTGGAAGTCAGGGGCAGGCGGGATCGGTTTCGAAAGCGGCACCACCATTTCTCTGGGGACAGTGCTGAGCCACCCCAATGCCAACCCAAGCTATGTGTCCACTTATTACTATGAACGCGAGTTTGACTTAAGTGCCGCACAGTTGTCGGGATTGCAGTCGCTCAAATTGCGGCACGGCTTTGATGACGGCGCGGTGGTCTATCTCAACGGAACGGAAGTTTTGCGGGTGAATATGCCTGCCGGAGTCATCGACGCTAGCACCACAGCTCTCCGTGGCGTGGAAATCGATAACCTCTCAGCCGATATGACACTCCCGACTAGCGCGCTGGTTTCAGGGAGTAATCGGATTTCAGTTGAAGTCCATCAGGAAAGAATCGGTAGCAGCGACACCGTGTTCGGGGTCGAACTAGATGTGGAATTCGCTGGCGTGAATCCGAGTTCCGTTCCGATGCTTTCATTCAATGAAGTGCCGCCCGCGACTGAGACCAGCTTTTGGGTAGAGTTAGTTAATAATGGTCCAGCTAATATCGATCTCACAGGAATTGTCATCTCGGCTGGTAATGATCCATTGCGCCAGTATCAGCTCGAGGCCGGGCAGCTCGCCCCGGAAGCCCTTCTTTTGATTGATGAGGCTACTCTCGGCTTCAAGCCTGCTGATGGAGAGAAACTTTTTCTTTTTGATGCCAACGAGACGGTGGTTCTCGACGCCCGCGAGGTGACTGGGAGGCTCCGCGGCCGTGCCAAAGAAAGGAAGGGAACTTGGTGCTATCCGAACATTGCCACGCCAGGTTTGCCGAATATTTTTGTATTCAATCAAGACATCGTGATTAGTGAAATCGCATACAGTCCACCAGGTCTTGGGGGCAGTCCGGGGGTGCCACCGACATTCGATGTTATGCCACTAGTAGTGATGGGAGACAGCTGGAGGTATAATAGTGCCGATGTCGATTTGGCTCCTGATTGGGCGACCGAAGAACATCCGTCTGTCGGTGATTGGAAAACCGCGACAGGGCCAATTGGTTTTGAGACCGGTGCGTTACCGGTCTCACTTTCGACGGTCCTTCGCAACTACACTTCGTCGACCGTGACTTACTACTATGAGACGGATTTTATTGTCTCAGCAGAAGTTTTTAACACCGCCGAGTCGCTGGTAATAACCCATCAAATCGATGACGGAGCCGCGTTCTATATCAACGGCGTACGGGTTGGCGAATTCAACTTCTCTTCGGGTGCGCTCAATCCAGAGACGCTTGCTAGTCCCAGCGTTGGCAACGCGGCTATTGAGACCTTGCAGATCCCAGTGTCCAGTCTCATGATCGGCGCAAACCGGCTTTCGGTGGAGGTGCATCAGAGTAGCACGGGGAGCAGCGACACGGTATTCGGGGTTGGGCTTGATGCGCGTGTGCAAACTTCTCCCGGCATGGCAGCGTTGCCGTTTCGCAATTCAGATAACCAGTGGATCGAGATTGCCAACCGTGGAGCAAGCGCGGTCGACCTTGGCGGCTGGGACTTCGACCGTGGGGTCGCCTTCAGTTTCCCTGCAGGCACGATACTTGCACCGGGGGAGCATGCTTGCGTTGCACGTGATTCGGCTCTTTTTACCGCCGCGTTTCCCGGCGCCCGACTTCTTGGTGAGTTCTCGGGCTCTCTGTCACGAACCAGCGAATACATCTTGCTGCGTGATGCTCACCGCAACCCGGTGGACGAACTCAGATACTTCGACGGAGGGCGCTGGCCTAAGGCTGCTGATGGCGGTGGTTCGACTTTGGAGTTACGCGATTTGAATGCAGACAACGGCGATGCAGTGGCGTGGGCAGCGAGCGATGAGTCCAGCCGAACGGAGTGGAAGACTTACACTTATCGAGAGAGGGCAGCGAGTAGTCGTGGGCCGGACAATCAATGGCGCGAGTTCAATATGGGACTGCTTTCTGACGGCGAAATGCTGATCGATGATATCAGCGTGATCGAAAACCCCGACGGGGGTGCGGTGCAGAAGCTGAGCGATACGACCTTCAATAATGCTGCTGCTTGGAAACTTGTTGGCAATCATCGGCATGGAGAAATCATCGATGATCCGGATACCCCGGGAAATAAGGTTTTGCGGATCGTTGCCACGGGCGCTACCGAGCACATGCATAACCAAATTTTCACGAAACTCTCCTCGCCCATCTCAAATGGCACCGAGTATGAGATTTCGTTTCGTGCTCGCTGGGTTTCAGGGTCTCGACAGCTGCACACGCGACTCTATTTTAACCGCTGTGCCAATGTGAACCTGATCGATCGTCCCCAAGATGTCGGCGCCCCATCCGCTCCC
>DLYX01000527.1 GCA_003447545.1 Deltaproteobacteria bacterium
ATGGGGACGCCAGCCGCACGTGCCAAATGGAAAGGCCCCACCTGAAAGGGCGCGGCCTTGTCAAAAAATGGCAGGTTTTGCGTTACTTGCCCGGGGGCTGATCGATCGAGCTGAATCGCAACCACTTCCCCTCGGCGAAGCGCTCGCAGCATCTCGACAGACGCAAAGGGGGAGTTGTCCGAATGAATAATTTTCAGCCCCATCTGACCGCGCATCTTGTCCTGGAAAGCCTGCACCGTCGGGTTTCCCTCATGAGCCATGACCAGATTGACGGGCCGATCAAATCGCTGCATGACTCGTGCGCCAATTTCCCAACAACCGAAATGCGAGGTCAAGGCGATCAGGCCGGAGTCTTCCGGGACGATCGCATCCAGATCCAGATCCGGCGGAAGTTCGATGCCCAAATTCGACTCCAGGTTGAGTCCCAGTTCTTCTTCGTGCTGCACCTCGCAAGTTTCGCGGAAGACGCGGGCAAACTCCATGAACATACGCAGTGCGGCGAGATGGTTACGCAAAAAGCCCTGATCCCCGAGAACTTGTTTCAGATTGGCGACGGCACCGCGACGATTCTCGCCGACCAGCCCGAAAATCGCCATTCCTGTCAGTGGCGGAGCCAGGCGCTTCCACCACTCTGGTCCATGGACAGAGGCTCGGTAGGCAAGGTCTCGCCAGAAGAGTCCGTCGTGCTGCAGGCTGATTTCCCTGATCTTTTCCGATTCATCCGTCATGGGAGAGTTGAACCTTCACAAAAAGATCGAGATCCTCAAACCAATGTCTCGTATTCGCTGCGATCAAAGCCTTTCGGCTTTCAGTGTATGAGAGGTCGCTGAAACAACGCGCACCTGAACCAACTCGCCGACGGTAAGTCCGCTCCCGTCAAAGACTGCTGTCTTGAAATCCCGCGTCTTTCCGACGACCCATCCATCGGGACGCTTGGCCGGCCCCTCGACAAGGACTTCCACAATCTCACCGATGCGCGTCCGGTAGATCTCTCCCGAAATCACTTCCTGCTGCTCGATCAATTGGCGCAGGCGCCTGCCCTTTTCTTCCTCGGTCATCGTATCGCCAAGGGCATACGCCTTGGTACGTTCGCGACGCGAGTATTTGAAGAGATAGGCAAAGTCGTATCGAGCCTGCTTGAGAAAATCAGCGGTCTTCTGAAAATCTTCTTCCGTCTCGCCCGGGAATCCCGTGATAATATCCGTCGACACCGCGACGCCCGGAATCTCCTTTCGGAGACGGTCGAGAAGAATCTGATATTCCTCGATCTCGTAATCGCGACGCATTGCCTTGAGGATCGGGTTCGAGGCCGATTGCAGCGGAAGGTGAATATACGGCATCACCTTGGGCTCATGCGCCATCGCCTCCATCATGGAGGGATCGACATCCGAGGGATGCGGCGAAGTGAAACGAATTCTTTCCAAACCATCGACAGCGGCCGTCCGCCGCAAAAGCTCGCCGAAGTCGACCCCGCCTTCCTGATAGGCGTTGACCGTCTGGCCAAGAAACACCACTTCCCGCTTTCCTGCCTGCACAGCGGATCGAACTTGCTCGAGGACCGCGTCTGCCGGAAGGCTTCGCTCCCGGCCGCGCGTATAGGGCACCACGCAAAATGTGCAGAATTTATCGCAACCGCGCATCACGCTGAGCCAGGCGCGTGGCCCGGGGGCATGGTCCGGCGCAAGGTCGGCATAGGTTTCGCCGCGATCCAGCCGAACTTCGACGAGGGGATCGCCGGCGTCCGCGAGAAGCTCGGGCAGGTTCCGATATCCATCCGGGCCCACTACGAGGTCCAGGTACGGCGCTCTCTCCAGCAGGCGTTCGCGCTGATGCGATGCCATACACCCCAGAAGACCGAGGCGAATACTTGGCCGAGCATATTTGTAGCGCAACAGCTCGCTCAAACGCCCCAGAACGCGATCTTCCGCATGTTCCCGAATCGCGCAGGTGTTCAGCAGCAGAACATCGGCCAGTGCGGGGTCTTCGGTCTTTTCGTAACCGTGCCGCCGCAGAACGCCTCCGACCAGCTCCGAATCAGCAAAGTTCATCTGACAACCATAGGTTTCCAAAAAAACCTTACGCTTGGGCTCGGCGTTCACGACCTGTTCTTCCTCGATCACTCCACCCTGATAGCGGTAATCGAACCGAATCTCACGGCTTCAACCTCGCAGCGAGGCTTCGAGAATTCGGGACAATTCCCCACGCTTTTTCAACCAGCGAATGACCTTATGGTCGCCTTCGGCGTACGCGTGGAGAAAGACATCTTCGCAAGAGGCGATTCTCATGGCATGGGCCACGTCGAGGCCTTCCGTATGGCAATAATGCACGTGGAAGGTGCTGCCAGGCCGGCGCGACGACAGCGTCGGCACGAGATCCTCAAAGACCCGATTCTCTGCCGGTGAGCTATGAATATTGCGAATATCCTTCTTCCACCTGCGGTCACCCAGGCGAAATCTCTGCCATTTGGCGACTGTGGTTTGCGGGGAAAAGGCGTGCACCTCGTCGAAGCCGAGTCGCGCACCGAAGTGAAGGGCTGCAAATCCTCCGGCCGAGGCACCGACGGCCACAACGCGACGGGGCTGCAGGCGCTCCAGGTGCCCGGCGAGGACTTTTTCCACCGAGAGCAAATCGTCGCCCGCTTCGGGCAAGCCGCGGAAGTACCAGGCGCGATGGGGATCTCGCAGAAACATTCCCTTTGCGGAGAGCGAACTCGCAAACTTTGCGAATTCATAAACCGGCACAGCCACGGAGCCAAACAACCCTCCGAAGGCGATCAGCAGGGCATCTGCTTCCGAATCTTCCTGAAGCAGGATCGCGGTTCCGTCATCGGCAAAAGGATCCAGATCCTCCGCCGGTTGCTCCTCGTCTTTTGAGGTATCGCTCATGATGGTCTCGTCTCTTAGCATAACCTGAAGCCCCGAGTTGGCCTGATTCTGTCGCGACGGCTAAAGATTTGATTGTGGGACATCACGATCATAGCAAAAAAGACACCGATTCGGTGGCAGAGCACCGCCAGAAGGGTGCGCAAGCCCGTTGCCTGGTCATCACTGTCAGCGACTCGAGGACTCCGGAAACAGATCGGAGCGGGGATCGGATGTCCGCCCTGCTGGAGCAAGGCGGACATCATACAGCCCAACGCCTTCTCATCCCTGATGAGCCCGATCAAATCCGCCAAGCCATCACCAAGGCCCTCGAGGACCCCTCGATTGATGCGGTCCTGACCAACGGCGGCACCGGTATTGCCCCTCGAGATCTCACGACGGATGTCGTTGCGTCGCTTCTCGACCAACCCCTCGACGGCTTCGGTGAACTCTTTCGCTCTCTCTCCTTTGCGGAAATAGGATCGGCAGCAATGCTCTCCCGGGCCGTCGGCGGGATCGCCGGAAAGACCATGATCTTTTCTCTTCCCGGCTCGACCAAAGCCGTCGAACTCGGCATGACAAAGCTCGTCGTTCCCGAGCTCGGCCACCTTCTCGGGCTGCTGCGCTCATGAAAGTTCGCGTCCGTATGTTTGCTTCTCTGCGCGAGAGAACCGGTACCTCCAGCACCGATGCCGAACTCCCACAAGAAGCCACCGTTGCCGATCTGCTCCTCGAATTACAAAAACGCTTCCCCGCACTCGAAGGCTGTGGCCGGGTCGCTTACGCGGTCAACTCCGAATATGCCAAGCTCGAACATCCATTGGCCGACGGCGACGAGGTCGCCTTGATTCCCCCCGTCTCCGGGGGCATGGACGCAGGAAACCGGAACCCATGATCGCATTGACGGCAGAACCAATCGTTCTCGACGACCTTCTTGCAGCCGTCGCCGACCCGCAGGCCGGAGCGGTCTGCGTCTTTCTCGGCACGACCCGCAACCATAATGAGGGTCGTCAGGTGGAGGAGCTTGAGTACGAGGCGTACGCCGGTATGGCTGAAAAGGAGCTCGCCGGAATTGCCGAAGAAGCGCGCAAGCGTTGGGCGGTGGCCAAGGTCGCGGTGATCCACCGCACGGGCGTGGTCCCGATCGGATGCGCGAGCGTCGTGATTGCTGTGTCGGCAGCCCACCGGGGTCCAGCTTTCGAAGCGGCACGCTTCACCATCGATCGCCTGAAAGAGGTCGTACCCATCTGGAAAAAGGAACACTTCGAAGGGGGTGCCGTCTGGATCGGGGATCAAGCCGGTGAGCAAGGGACCTGGGAGACCCCGGACGGGAAGCAGGACCCGGGCCCGCAGACCTGAAGGCTCTCCCGAACCTCCGCCTGATGCGCCCCAGCGATTTTCAAACCCTCGAACTCCCTCGATTGCTCGATGCCGTCGCAGGCCATGCTGCATCAAAGGCCGGCGCCGAAGGCTGTCGCCAACGACACCCCCTGATTCACCGGAGCGCCGTCGAAGCCGAGCTCTTCCGCGTCGGCGAAGCGCGCGAGGCCACTGACGAAGAACTTGCTCCCCTGGGCTCCTTTCCGGACATACGCCCCATCCTCGCAAGCGCACGCACCGAAGGCTTCATTCTCGAGGCCGAGCGATGCCTCGAGGTCGTGGCCATCCTGTCGCTTGTTCGTCAGATGCAGGCCTGGCTCCGCCATCGGAGCATCGGTCGGCCACGCCTGTTGGCCACGACCCAGTCGCTGCACCATTTACCGGCCCTGAGCGAGATGCTCGAGCGTTGCCTGGATCCTGAGGGGGGATTGCGGGATGAGGCCAGCCCCGAACTCCGAAGCATTCGCAGGCGGATACGCGGGCTGCGGTCGGGGCTTGAATCGCGTCTCGGCAAACTACTCCAGAAATCCTCCCACGAGACAACTTTCGCCGATCAGTTCGTCACTGTCCGCAATGGAAGATTTGTCTTGCCCGTGCGAGCAAGCGCCGCCGGTAGTCTTCCCGGAATCGTCCAAGATCGATCTTCTTCCGGCGAAACCATCTTCGTCGAACCACTTTCTTCGGTCGAAGATAATAACCAGCTCTTGTTGGCCGTCCGGGAGGAACTTGAGGAAGAGGCTCGTATTCTGGCGGCCATCACCGAAGCGATCGGGCAGAACGCTGACTCCTTACGAACCAATATCGAGACTCTGGTCGATCTCGACGGTCTTTTTGCAAGAGTTTCCTTCGCGCGCACCTACGATGGCATTTGTCCGCGGATCACCGATCGCGAAATCCTTTTGCCCGCAGTCCGTCACCCCCTGCTGGTGA